>JANMJF010000517.1:0-4950 GCA_031371245.1 Pseudomonadota bacterium
TCCTGCTTGGCATCGCTGACCCACGCCACCTCACCATCTTCGATTCTCTCCAGCGCCACGCCGAGCTTGTCGCGGTAGACCTTGAGGCGCAGTTCGGCGCTACAGAGCTTGTTCAAAATCGGCTCGAAGCGCTCATGCAGATCGCCGAGCCGGCCGATCACGCGCTGGTCATAGTCTTTATTGGAATGGTCGTTGGCGACACGCTTAGCGCCGACATCCAGGGTCTGCCAATCGGTGATGAGCTGCTTCAAATCCTTGTTGATGACCTCGAAGCGCTGATAAGCGGCAACAAAATCTTGGTTGGAGCGCAGCGTATCGTTGAAGCGCGAATACTCGCCGGCCAGCATCATCTGGCCGCAGGCGCTCAACATGTATTTGCCGTTGACTTCGGTGACGCGGCCAGCGGCCACGGCGTTTGCCAGCACGTTCTGCACTTGCTCGACCGCCAGGCCGGCGAGTCCAGCAATCGCTACGGCATCGCCGTGTTTACGAATAGCGACACCGTGCATGACTCGATGAAGATCAGTTGTCATGTTGCGTTCTCCTTAGGCCTTGCCACGCAGCGCTTCGACGTCGGCCCGCGACAGACCCGCGCCGCGATCCTTCAACAAGCGCGAGAACTGCTGTTCAAGCTTGAACAACTCGTCGGCCAGCGGCGTGTCGTAGTTGTATTTAATCCAGTCGGCGCACAAGAAACGCAAGCGCTCGCTGCACACATCGGGCACAAATTCGCGACTGCGACGGTTGTACTCGGCGAGGCTCAATACACCCTCGGAGGTGCGATACCTGTCGATCTTGGTCGACAGGTTGCTTGCACCGGACCGTAGGGGCCCGACGCTCCGCGCGTAATCGTCGTCGACGAGCATCGAATAGGGGAAATAGGACAAGGTCCGACGCGGCAAACCGGTGTGCTGCATCATGGTGTATTCATGCATCCGTTGGCTGGGGGTCGAGATGTAACCGACCAGTTCGCCCAGGAATAAATTGCCGTATTCGTCATTCAACAGCGGCCGGAAACGCTCGGCGCGCTCGTCGATCATCATCCAATCGTCAACCTCATAGCAGCCGGCGATATGGGCGAATTCCTTGCCGACGGCAAAATACACCAGCGCGCCGGCATCGAGCTGTTGATCGCGCGTCCAACCGGCCATTTCTTCCCACAGCCTGGTGGTGGCAATCTTGATGCGCGCGGTGAGATCGGTGAAGGTCGCAGTCAGCTCTGCGCGGCTGCCCATGCCAACAGGCTGCGGCACCTGGGTCAGGTTGTCCGAGGAATAAAGGCCAACAGCGACCATGTGCTCGGACTTCATCTCGGGTTCCGATTCAAACGAACCCCAGTCATCGAGCAGATTGATATGGATGCCTTCCAGAATCATGGTAACGGTCAAGTTGTTGTAGGGAATGTCCTTGCCCACGCCATCCAGCCACGGATAGTCGTATTCCGAGAGTTCACGGAATTCGCGCACCAGCATCTCGCGCTTGTCACCGACCTTGTAGGGGCCATGGTTGTGAATGGTCAGACGGCTCTCGCAGGAGACCAGAAAGCCATATTGCGCGATAGTCGCCATGAAGTTCTGCGCGGCGCTGTGCAGCGCGTCGCCCTGCGCGCATTCGAACGCATCGGCGTGATACACCTGCAGGCGTTGTTCGGGCAGGATCTGGCCGCGATGATTGGCCATACGATTGGTCAGATTGCCGTTGTTGCGATGCCAGGACAGCTGGAAACGCTTCCAGAAATCCATCACATAGACCACGTCATCGACGGCGTCGGTGGGCTTGATCACACCCCAGTTGATCAGCATCTCGCGACCGAGCAAGTAAAAGCAGGGAATGGTCCAGGCCACGATCTTGATGCCGGAGTTGCGCGCGCGATCGCCGATCTCCTCGGCCGACATATGTGCTTCGATTTTTTTCAGCAGGGTCGGATAGCGATAAAAACAATTCAGATACGAGAACAGGATGTAGGCCGAGACCGGAAAGATCTTGGACTCCTGCACGGTGCGCGTCGCGCACAGCCAGTAGGTCTCGTCGGCGTTCTGTTGAATCATGCTGTTCGTTTCGAGCAGCTGGGCGTAGGTGAGTTTGTTGGCGGACATCGGTTCGTTCCTGTTAGGTGATGGTCGCGATGCGGATGCGCCTCAAGCGCAGCGCCAGACCCTGGCTGAGGCGTCGGCACCGGTCGCGTAGTCCTCGCCGGTCTTGGCGCGCGCTGAGGTCTCGAGTTCGACGCGCTGGCCGTCCTTGATGCCCGACAGACGCGAATTCATCAGACAGGGAATGCCGTATTCGCGGGTAAGGATGGCGAGATGGGAGCGCGTGGTACCGCCGGCACACAGCACACCCTTGAATTTCTCCAGCACCGGCGCCGTCAGGGTGCCACCCGAATCGTCGACAATGGCAATGGTATCGTCGGGCACGCCGGTGCTCAGATACTCCAGCACTTTGTCGCTGGTACGCACGTAGCGCGCAATACCGATCAGATTCTTGTCGTAGGTGACTACGTTGTCGCCGGCACCGCATAGCGTGCGGCCCTGGGCATCGACCGGCGCGCTCGGCGCACCCTCGTGCTCAAAACTGAAATCAGGGTTGTGCAAACCAGCGTCCTTGTAGGCGTCGGGTCGCTCGATGGCCGAGGACATGGCCGAGGGCGTGAAGCGATAACCGAGGCCAAGCAACTGCGCTTCAATGGCCTGCATGTCGGCCTTGGTGAGCACAGCGGCGTCGGCGCCGAATACGAATTCGCGCCAGGGTTTGCCGGCTGCGGCAAAACGCTTGCGCATGAGGTCCTTGACCGCACTGTTATAGGCTTCGACCACTGCGAAATCCGACTGATAGCCGTACTTGTCGGTATCGACCACGAGCTTGGCCATGGCTAATCCTCTTATCTGTTCTCAAGACGTGAAATGGTCGCGCAGGCGCGCGAGGTCGGCGGGGCCGAGGCCGTAGAGGGTCTGCAACAGACCCTCGCCCGAACCGTAGCGCTCGTCGATGGCGGCGAACGCAGCTTGCAAATAGCTTGCGCGGGTTTCCAGCAACGGCATGATCAAATTACGCGCCGCCTCGCCGGTGGCACGCACAGAATACTTGACGATGACGCGCGGGATCTCTGCCTCGGCCGGGAAATAGCGCTGCGACAGCATAAAATCGTAAAGGATGGTGGCGCGTGGCACGCCCAGCGCCGTCAACAATAGCGCCGCGGCCAGGCCGGTGCGCTCCTTGCCCGCCGAGCAGTTAATCAACACCGCGCCCGGCGCACCTTCCAACAGCACTTCGAACACGCGTTGATAGCGTGGCGCGGCGGTCAACACTAATTCCCGCATCATTGCGTGCAGGGCATCGACCACCTGCTGAGGGTCGTCGCTGCTGTCGAACAAGCGATTGAAGAAAAAACGGTCGCCGATGCCGGGCGTGATACCCAGCACCTCGACACGCGGATCATTGGGCAGGCCGCGCGACTCGCTGGCGCGCTCTTCCTCAGTACGGAAATCGCAGACGGCGCGTATATCGAGCGCGGCGAATTGGGCGAGACTCGCGGCGGTCAGATTGGCCATGTGCCCAGAGCGAAACAAGCGCCCCCATTGCACACGACGACCGTCGCCCGTGGCATACCCACCCAGATCGCGAAAATTGATACTGCCGGCGAGCGGCACATTGCGCTGCGCCACCATCAGGCCGCGCCCATCGGCGGCTTCCAGGTAGAAATATTCACGTTGACCCGGTGCTGTGACTGGCACCTTCGCGCCAGGGCGCGCGTCGCGCAGCAATGGGCGCTCGCGCACTATGCTTTGTGGACTGCGTCCGCCGTAAAGCGTGACGGGGGCGTCACTGAAGGCCGCCGGCCACTCGAAGCGATAGTGTCCATCGCTCTGCAACTCGACCTCAACGCCGGTCAGCACGTCGTCGCCGCTCGCGCACTGCATTGGTCCCCCCCTTGATCTGAACATCGACGCGTTCTGTTCAACTGACGGGCAACGAGCGCCCGTCCTCACCTCACCACAAGCGGCGGGTCGCGAGCGCAGCACCCGCAGCCAAGGTCTGCAACTTGGCATAGGCAATATCCGGATCAACGCGCCCGTATTTAGCGAACGTGCCAAAGCCACAATCGGTGGAGGCCAGCACCCGCTGGCGACCGACGATATCGGCGAAGCGACAAATGCGCTCGGCGACGTATTCCGGGTGCTCGATAAAATTGCTGGTGGTGTCGATAACGCCCGGCATCAGTACCTTGTCCTCTGGCAACGGCATCTCCTCCCACACCCGCCACTCGTGGGCATGGCGCGGATTGGCGGCTTCGAAGGAGATCACCTGGGGTTTGACCTTGTGCAGCACGCGCATGATCTTGGCGAGCGGAATGTCGTAGTCGTGCGGGCCATCGTAATTGCCCCAGCAGATGTGCAGGCGCGCGGCGCTGGCAGGCACTTTTTCCAGCGCATGGTTCAAGACTTCGACATGCAGCTCAGCGTGACGGATGAATTCCGCGTCGGACAAATGTTTGTACTGGGTGTGACGCGCCATGGCGAGATCGGGGCAGTCGATCTGCAAGACGAAACCAGCCTGATTGATGGCCTCGTATTCTTCGCGCAAGACCTTGGCCAGCGCCTCCAGATAGTCACGCTCACTCGGATAGTGTTCGTTGGGCAGGAAGGCGCCGATCACACCCGGCGAGGCGGCGTTCATGAAGCCTTCGGCGACGTCGCGGCCTTCCAGTGCCTCGCGGAAGTGGGTGATGTCTGATTCCAGCGCGCTGCGATCGCGGATTTCGATTTCACCGGTGCAACAGGGGCGCAGGATCTGTGGCGCCTGACCCTGCTGGGCGGTGCGTTGCATGAAGCCGGGAAAACGCTCCAGATCGGCCGGCGGATTGCGCGCGCTGTCGCCAGAGAAGCCGGTGCAGCGATCTTTGATATAGGTGGCGTAGCCAATCTTGCTCATCTCACCATCACTGACGAT
>JANMJF010000538.1:0-7154 GCA_031371245.1 Pseudomonadota bacterium
GGCTCAGAAACTCAAGCGATCGGCCAGCAGTTCGGTCTCGCGACGCGCACGGCTGCGGAAGTAGTGCACGGGATACAGCCCGGTGATGCTGACGGTCAGGCCGGTCATGGTGCAGATCATGGCGTGGGACACACCGCTGGCCATAGTGCGTGCATCGGCACTGCCGCGCAGAGCCATTGAATCGAATACTTCCAGCATGCCGCTCACGGTGCCTATCAGTCCCAGCAGTGGTGACAACGGCACCAGCACTTGCAGCAGCGGGAAGCCGGTGGTCATGGCGACGTTGACGCGCGAAATCATCGCTGTACGGATCTGACGTGCGCACCAGGACACGCGTTCGGGTCGCGCCAGCCATTCACGCTGGGCTTCGCGCGACAAGCGCGGCAGTACACGCAAGAAGAACCAGCAGCGTTCGAGCACCAAGGTCCACAACACCACACCGCAGGCGAAGATCCAGAACACAAACGGGCCGCCCTCGTCGATCAGGTGATGGACCGCGAGCGCCATGCTTGCAAGCGCACCAAACGCGTTACCGGCATCAAGCACTGCGCTTGCGCTCGAGGGTCGCGGCCAGCAGGCCGGTGCTCTGTTCGTCGAGGATCTGCACCACGCCGCGCGACAGCGTGGCGAGGATGGAATTGCCGAACAACAGCGGGATAGCGATGCCGAGGCCAGCGACCGTCGCGATCATGGCCTGACCGATGCCGTTGGCCATGAGCTTGGGATCGCTAGAGCCCGATTCAGTGATGGCCTGAAAGGTCACGATCATGCCGACCACTGTGCCGATCAGACCGAGCAGCGGGCCAGCGGCGACGGCCAGACGCAGAAAAGGCTGAAAGCGTTCGAGCTTAGGCACTTCGCGCAGCACCGCTTCGGAGATGCGCAGTTCGACGATGTCGGCGTCTTGTTCGATACGCGCGCCTTCGCCCGTGAAAGCCAGCAATACGCGGCCGAGCGGATTGGTCCGGTGCAGCGTGTTCAGATTGCGCAGCTGCGACCACACACCGACACGTACCACCACCAGATACAGGAACTGCACCGCCCACAAGGCCACGCCCAACGCACCGACGGCGATGATCACATAGGTCACTTCACCGCCACGGTGGATACGTTCCAGCCAGTTCGGGCGCTCGACATAGAGCGCGAGCAAAGCGCCCCGGGCCGGATCGACCGCTGCCGGCACATAACCATCAGCACTGCTGGCCAGGCGTGTCGCCAGCGCGCGCAGATCTGCCGGCGGTTGCCGCGACAGACGCACAAAGGTTTTCAGTTCGGGAATGAAGGACAAATAATCGGCGCCAGTGCTGGCGGTAAACGGCCCGACCCGCACCACCTCCAGTTCGCTCTGACCACCATTGGGCTGGCCGACCTTGGTCTTGAACTTTGCGACCTGACCGGCGAGGGTCATTTCACGTAGCAGTTCGGTCCACAGCCGCTTCAGCGCGGCGCTGTCAGGCACAGTGTCGGCCTCGGCCAGCGCGCGCAGGGCGGCGACCCGGTCGTCGGCGCCAGCGGCCGCAATCTGCGCGGTGGTCATGGACTGCTGCATGATGGTCGCACTGTCACCGGCGACCTGACGAGCAAGCCCGAACACTTCGCCGAGCCCGAGGCTCGCGAGGGTCTGCTTCATGCGCTTATCTAGATCAGCGAGCTTGAGCTCGTTGGCATTGTATTTTTCCAGCGCCGCCTTGCTGGCGGCTTCAGCGCTGGCGCGCGCGGCCTGCGCATCTTTCAGCATCTGCGCCTGCTGGGCACCGCTCGCCGCCTGGTATTGGGCGGCGCGCTGCGTGGCGACGGCGGCGACGGTCGCGGCATTGTTCTCGGTCTGCTTCAACAATGCGGCGAGGTCTGCGGCAGCCAAACACGCCTCGCCAGCGAGCAACAGGCCGAGCAGCGCAGCCAGTCGGCAGCAAGCATTCATCACGATTTCTCGCCAGCTTGCGGCGCCGGCACCGGCACCCGGAGCAGATCGGGCGCGCCGATCTTTTTCGCCACATGCAGGGCGTCCTTGACCGCCTTGGCAAAACTGTCGTCGCGCTGCCACTTGCGTGTGCCCTGGTTCCAATAACCAGTCTCGGTGCTGTCCAGCGTCTGATACATAAGCGAGACGCGGCCGAGGCGCACAAAGTCGACGATACGCGCAGCATCACCCTCGCCCAAACGACCCTGATAAGCGTCGAGCGTGCGACCGTATTCGAGTTCTATTTGGTAGGCCTCAAGGATGCGACGGTATTTCTCCGCGATGGCAACGTCGGCACGCTCCATCATCTCTTTGAGATTCGCAACCCGCTTCGCACGCTCGTCAAGCAGGAAGGGTGCGTCCAGCGCGACAAATTGATCGAGCGTCTCAACCATCTGCTGCATGAGCGGCTGCACTTCGCGTTCGGTGACCTGCAGCGCACCGAGCTGTTGTTCCAGGGAAGTGACTTCGGCATCCTGAGATTTAACCTGGCGCGCGAGCTGTTCGTTGTATTTGTTGAGGCTGTCGACATCGGCCAAGGCCTGCACATATCTGGCGGCGATGCCTTGGGTCTGTTCATCGAGCGCGTCGATGCGCTGTTGGGTGCTGGCGGCGGCCTTGTCGGCCTCGGTCTGAGCGGCGACTGCGGCCGCCAAGGGTTCTGCGTGCGCAGCCCGTGGTGCAGCGGCCAGACTCACCGCGAGCAGCACGCCGAGCGCAACTTGCCGGCGGCGTGTATCGTTGATACCGATCACTCCGAATACCTCTATAGACGTAGCGGAAAAAGTGTATAGGGTCACGCTGGGCATTGAAAGCAGTGTGCAGCGCGCGCAATGATCGCGATGCACGCTTGGCGGTGCTGGAATTGTGCGCAGGAATCGGCAGCGAAACGCTAAATTGACACCCTATGATGCCTCTCGCACAATGGCGCGCCGCGCGCTACGAGCGCGGGTTGAGCAAGCAGTTTGGTTTTTTTTATTGAAGGAGTGGGCGCAGCACTGCGCCCGTTGATGCCATGCAATTGCGTTTCCTAGTACTCGCCGGCGTGGTCGCGTTGACTGCGGCCTGTGCCTCCAACACCATCGTTCCCAACTACGCAGCCTCCAACCCGAATATGAAAGTCGGCAACGAGCGCCCCGAAGACAGCACAGAAACTATCGAGAACGCCGGCTCGTTCTGCCTGCAGGTCAGCGAGAAGTGGCACAAAGACGGCAAGACGCCGGACGACAAAGCACTGTGGTCTAAGGACACCTTTCGCAAGGTTGTACCCTGCCCGTAAGGCGATTTCATCGCCATCGAATGGCGCGCGCCATGTTGGAAGTGACGACCTGGGGGAAACGAAAATGACTTTCGCAGCAGCTGGGCGGCGCGCGGTACTTCTGGCCGGGTTGGCGGCAGGCGCGGCAAGCAATGCCATGGCTGGGCCGGTATCCGATATGTTTTCCGATGTTGATCGCACCATGGCGACCTTCGACCCGGTCGGCACATATGTCCGTGCGCCGCTCGAACGGGCGGTGCCCGATCTGCGCTTCAAGGGCTTCGTCCGCCAATGGACCGATATCCTGCTTGAGCAGCAAGGTGTAACCGGTTTCCAAAATCAGGACTACCGCTTCCTGCAATTGCAGAACCTGCTCGAACTCGAAACCTCCTATCACGTCCAGGACGGTCTCGACGTCAATGCTGTGACCCATGTGATGTACGACGGCGTCTATGACTGGCAGCGTTCAAAAGGGCTCTATGCCGACGGCTACGACCAGCAGGTCGAGCTCTACAACACCAGTGAGCGCCTGCTGCGCGAGTTCTATGTCAGTTATCGCAAGCCGTCATTTGATCTACTGATCGGCAAGCAGCAAATCGCGTGGGGCAAAATGGATGGCCAGTTCATCGACGTGATCAATGGCATGGATCATCGTGAAGCCGTGCAGCTTGAGTCCGAAGACTATGAATGGCGGCGCATGCCAGCGTGGATGGCGAACGCCACCTATCACTTCGGCCAGAACTCGGTGCAGATGCTTTACATCTTCGATTTCGAACAGGACCGCCAAGCCCTGCCGGGCATGCCGTGGTATTCACCGGCCCTGCCCCAGACCAGCAGCGACATCATGCTGCCGGTACGCCGCCCGCAGGCGGATAGGTTCAGCGATCACGAGTACGGCATCCGCTTCGATCGCATGCAGGGCTCGCTGTCTTATGGCTTCATCTATTTCTACGGCTGGGACAAGAACCCGGTCTCGCACATCATCGGCACCGAGCTGTCGGGCGGTCAGACCTTGCTGCGACTTGAGCCGCGCCACGAACGTCTGCACCACGCCGGCGTCACGGCCGACTACGCTTTCGCGTTATCCAATCTGCCGCTGGTTGGCACCCTGCCGATGGTGGTGCGCGTAGAAGGCCTCTATACCAATGGCGTGCGTTTCGTCGATTTCGGCCAACAGGCCTTGGCGCGTGGTGGTCTGTTCAATGATGGCACCACCAAGCGCGACACCATGCGCGCGGCGGTGGCCACCGAGTTCGGTCTGCCGGGCCGTTCGACTTTTATTTTACAGGCGTCCTATTACCGCACCTTAGCCTGGACCAAGAATCTCGGGCCGGGTTTTGGCGGCGGTTTCGGCGACGAATGGACGTTGATCCCGGTGGCCTTCTTCTCGCGCCCTTTCGGTTTCACACGCGACCGCCTGAGCATGGAATTCACCGCCTTCCCGATCATCAGCGGACCCGATCGCGGCTGGCAGGGCATCAAGACTAAATTGCGTCTGAGCTACAAACTCTCGCAATTCGTCAAAGCCCAGCTGATCTATAACGGCTACGACGGCGGCGCACCGACCGATACCTATGGTCAATACAATCATTGGGACAACGTCGGCTGGGAATTGAGCTATGAATTCTGAAGCGCAGACCTTGGCTGTTCAGACCCCCACAACGCGTCGTGTCACCTGGCCCATGGCGGGCGTGCTACTGCTTGCTTGCGCGCTGCCACTGACAGCAGTCGCCGACGAGCATGGCGACCAGTGGAAATCTCTCGAGCAGATGTCGGCCGCCGACCAGGCGCTGTTCGACCCCAGCACCCAGACCCCGCGCGATGCCACGATCCCCTATATTCCGGCTGAAGCCTATCCCTTCCAGCCGCCTTATACGGCCGAGGAAATGGGTTATCGCAGTAGCGAGTTCGTGCACGTCTCGCGCTGGCCACTGGAGATTGTCGATGTGTTCGGCGTGGTGACAAGTTCGGGCTATATCAACCAAGGTGTATCGGTGAGTTATACCTCGCCGATCGGTCGGCCCGGCCTCGAGGGTTACATCCGCGACGTCAAAGCCGGCGAGCCCTATTCGCGCTGGACCTTATTCGACACTTTTCCACCGGAATCCGAGGGCGCACAGCAACTGTGGTTGCCCTATCGTACCGACAAGGAACATCGCACCAAGATGGATTTCTACGTCTATTCCGAACAACTGCGCCGCGTACGCCGCCAGCCGCAACCGCGTCGTGACCAGCGTTTCCCGGACAACTCCCAGACCTTCGACGACGTCATCGGCCGTGATCCGTGGGAGCTCGAATGGCAGTTGCTCGGCACCGATGTACTCTACGAGACAGTGCGCTTTCCGAATACGCGCCCGACGATCACGCTCAACAGGCACGGCAAGGGCTTCGTCGAGCTGCAATCCGCTGCACTCAAGATGATGGGCGATGCCTATCCCCATTACCGCAGCGACGGTGGTGTCGATTGCTGGGTGTTGAAAGCCACGGTGCGCGAGGACTGGTTGCCGGATTACGGCGAGAAGACCCTCATCTTCTGGCTGGACAAACACCTGTTCTATCCGCTGCGCATGGAGAAATATAACGCCCGTGGCGAACTCATGATGATCGAGGCACGTCAGGCCGATGTTGAGAATCCGGCGCTCGGCGATTTCGGCTATTCGTCCGAGATTAGCGTTTATTGGAACGTCGAACATGACCTGGTCGGTTACAGCATGCACGACGGTCAGGCGCCGCGTCAGTGGACGGAAGAGGAACAGAAGACCATCTTCACGCCGGAGTTCATGCGCCGCAAATGGCTGATCACGCCGATCAAGACCCAGGCCCTGATCCGCGAGCCGGATCATTTCTTCCTGCGTCCGCACCTCTATCCGGGCAGGTTTCCCGGTGCACGCAATCCCACCGTACCGGCGGACGTACAAGCCCGGTTCGACGCGCAGGAAGCCGCCGGCCACTTAGTGTTCGAAACTCCCGGTAGCGCAGCCGCCCAGGCCCAGACGGAGCACAAAGCAGCGCAATGATCCGGCTGCGCCGCTGGCGGGCGACACTGGCGGTGCTGCCACTGCTGCTCGTGCAGGGTTGTGGCGAACCAGCGCCGCCCACCACCGCTGCCCTCGAAGGTCAACCAAGTGGCCCTTACCGCATGACGCTCGCCCTTGATCCTGCCCATCCCGCAGCGGGCGAGGAAACTCGCCTGACCTGGCATCTGAGCCACAGCGCCAACGGCACGCCGGTCGAAGATCTGCAAGTGCTGCACGAACGCCTGGTGCACAACTTCATTGTCAATCTCGACTTCAGCAGTTTCGCCCATATTCATCACGAAGATTTCCGTGCGGTGACGACCGACGATCTGAAACGCGCGACCTTGACCCTGCCCTATCGTTTCCCCACTGCCGGACACTATCGTGTGGTCAGCGATTTCACCCATCGCAATCGCAATTGGATCAAACATTTCGATGTGGTGGTTGGCACGCCAGGCGCGAGCGCAGCGCCGGTGGCGGATTTCAGTCGCACGCATTTAGTTGAGGGTACGCTCGGCAGCTTGTCCGTTTCGCCACCGATACCGCTGGCGGGCTACGAGACCGAACTGGTGCTGAAACTCACGCGTGATGGCAGCCCGGTCACCGATCTGGCGCTCATCCTCGGCTCGGAAATGCATGTCGCGTTGTGGCGCGAAAATGGCGACGACTTCGGCCACACCCATAGCTACACGCCGCACATGGCCAGTATGCTGCGCGCCATGCACGACCAGGCCGACGACGCACAGAGTCGTGCGCGGATGATGGCCGACATGATGGTCATGATGATGAATATGCCTAGTGAACTGGTATTTCACGGCCCGCAGATCCCTGCCCACTACGTCTTCCCCGCGCCCGGCATCTACCACCTGTTCCTGCAATGCGCGCCGGGCGGCAAGCCGCGCGTATTCCATTTCGCGCT
>JANMJF010000539.1:0-10781 GCA_031371245.1 Pseudomonadota bacterium
GGGGGTCCGAATTTATTCGGACATTCGTGCTATGAATGTCCGAATAAATTCGGACCTACAGAGGATCGGAGGCGTGGGGGGGCAGCTCAAAACCGCTCCTACGCCGGATGCGCCACCTGTCCGCGCTTGACCAGCATCTGACCGAACTCCGCACAGCGATGCAGGGTCGGCACGGCCTTGCCAGGGTTCAACAGGCCGCGTGGATCGAAAGCGTTTTTGATGGCGAAAAAACTTTGCAATTCCGTACTGCTGAATTGCAGACACATCTCGTTTAATTTTTCGATGCCGACGCCGTGTTCACCGGTGACCGTGCCGCCGACCGCAACACAGAGCTCAAGGATGCGGCTGCCGAGCTTGGCGGCACGCTGCATCTGATCGTCATCATTGGCATCAAAGGCAATTAGCGGATGCAGGTTGCCATCGCCAGCGTGAAAGACATTGGCCACCGGCAGCCCGAATTCGCGCGACAGCGCGCTGATCTTCTCCAGCACTTGCGCCAGTCGCTTGCGCGGAATGGTGCCATCCATGCAGAAATAATCGGGCGCGATACGGCCCATGGCGGGAAAGGCCGCCTTGCGGCCGGCCCACAAGCGCAGGCGTTCGGCTTCGTCGTTGGACACATGCAGATCGCTTGCGCCAGCCTGTCTCAGTACCGTACTCACGGCGTCGAGCTGCGCCGCGACATCGACGGCGTTACCGTCGACTTCGCACAGCAGGATGGCGGCAGCATCGAGCGGGTAACCGGCGTGGCAAAAGGCTTCGGCGACTTCGATGGCGAGCTTGTCCATCATCTCCAGACCAGCCGGCACCAGGCCGGCGGCGATGATCGCGGTGACGGCATCGCCGGCTGTTTCCACTGAATCGAAGGCCGCCAGCACCACACGCGCGAGTTCCGGGCGCGGCAACAGCTTGACCGTGACCTGCATGACAATGCCGAGCAGACCTTCAGAGCCGTGCAGCAAGGCCAGCACGTCGTAACCCGGTGCGTCGAGACTGCGGCCGCCGAGTGTCAACCACTCGCCAGCGATGGTCAGGATCTCCAGTTCCAGCACGTTGTGCACGGTCAGCCCGTATTTCAGGCAATGCACACCGCCCGAATTCTCGGCGACATTGCCGCCGATGGAGCATGCCATCAGGGAAGACGCGACAGGCGCGAAATAGAGGCCAAACGGCGCGACGGCCTCGGAGATCGCGAGATTGCGCACGCCGGGCTCGACGGTCGCGGTGCGATTGGCGAGATCGATGTCGAGGATGCGATTGAAACGCGCGAGTGACAGCAGACAACCATCCACCAGCGGCAGCGCACCCCCCGACAAGCCGGTGCCGGCGCCGCGCGTGACGAGCGGCACACCGTATTCGGCGCATAGCCGCACCACGGCTTCGACCTCGGCGCGGGTCTCGGGCACCACCACCACACGCGGCATCGCGTGGTAGGCCGAGAGGGCGTCGCATTCATAGGGCCGCTTGGCTTCCGCTGCGGTCAGAAGCGCGCCGGGCGGCAGACAATCGGCGAGGCGCGTTTCGAATGTCATGGTGTGGCTATCAAGCGAAACGATAGTCGGACGGAATGACAATCACGCCGCCTGGCGTCATGGTAAAGCGTTTGGCGTCGCGTGCCTTGTCGAAACCGATCTGCTCGCCCGGCGGCACCTGCACCTGCCGGTCGAGGATGCAGCGCCGCAGTTGCGCGCCCTCGCCGACTTTAACGTCGGAGAACAGAATCGAGTCCTCGACAGTCGCGCCGTCGTCGATATAGACACGATTGCCGAGCACGCTGTGATTGACACCACCACCGGCGATGACGGTGCCGCCGGAGATGATGGAGTTCACACAGATGCCCTCGTTGGAGGAACGGCCCGGCACGGTGCGCGCCGGCGGGCGCTGGGTCTGGTAGGTACGGATCTGCCAATCGGCCTGGTAGAGATCCAGCGGCGGATCGAGTTCCAGCAGATCCATATTGGCGTCGTAGTAATCGTCGAGATCGTCGAGCCGACGCCAGTAGCGATCCTGGGTGACGCGCCCCGACGTGCCGCCAAAGCGATAGGCCACTACGCGCTTGAATATCGCCATATTGTCGCCGATGAGGGTCGAGAGCGGCGCTTCAAAGGTGGGTTTACCATCGAGCAGCTTGAGTAGTTCGACCAGCTTGCTGCGCTTGAACACGAAGACCCGCATCGGCCACACCAGATTGTCATCGGGCGCGGGGCTGGTAGCGTCGGAACGCACACCCTTGACGTCGATACCGTCCACCTCAAGGGCGACCGGGAAGGTCGCGCCATAGGCGTTGACAGCCGGCACGCCAGCGATGGTCACATCAGCGCCGTGCTCGCCATGGAAAGCCAGCACCGCAGCGTAGTCCATGCGGTAGATCTGTTCGCCCGACACCAGCAGGATGTGCTCCTCCTTGGCGCCGTCCAGCAGGTAGAGATTCTTGTACAGCGCGTCGGCCACGCCGGAATAGGTGGTGAGCTGGGTATTTATCGGCGGCGTCACCGGCATGATGTATTCGCCGAGATCGGTGTTGAAAATCGACCAGCCGTCGCGAATGTGGTTCTGTAATGACAGGGAGTTGTACTGCGTCAGTACCATGATGCGGCGCAGCCCCGAGTGCAGGCAGTTGGTCAGCGCAAAATCGATCATGCGGTAGGTGCCGCCAAAGGGCATGGCCGCGATCGCGCGACGCGCGGTGAGCGGTTCCAGCACCTTGCCATCACCGATGGCGAGGACCATGGCCAAGGTGTCGTTCAAGTCGGCGATCAGCATAGCGTGGGTCCCTGCGAAGGCCGCGCATTATACGCGGCACCGAAGCGGAGAGAAGGGTGGATGCATCCCGCTGAGCCGCTCAGGTCGGATGGCCAGCGGTGCTGCCGAGCGCAATCCGAGTGGCGACCGGCGACGGCCGCCTGCGCAAGCTGGCCGCTGGCGCGCGGCCGTCGCTATAATGTCGCCACCGCCGCACGCGGCACTGGCGCACTCACAGGCTCGCACGTTTTAAGCATGGCGGAAGAATTCCTAGTCAACATCACGCCGCAAGAGACGCGGGTCGCCTTCATCGAGAACGGCGTGTTGCAGGAACTCGCCATCGAACGCACCCGCAATCGCGGCCTGGTGGGTAATGTCTACCTGGGCAGCGTGTGCCGGGTGCTACCCGGCATGGGCGCCGCCTTTCTCGACATCGGCCTGGAACGCACCGCCTTCCTGCACGTCTCGGACATCGCCGCCGCCAGCCGCCGCGCCGATGAAACCGGCCACGAAGTCGCCATTGAGCAGGCCGTGCGCGAGGGCGACACCTTGGTCGTACAGGTCACCAAAGACCCACTCGGCACCAAGGGTGCGCGGCTTACCACCTATATCAGCATACCTTCACGCTATCTGGTGTTCATGCCAGGCTCGCGCACGGTTGGCATCTCGCAACGCATTGAGGACAGCGCTGAGCGCCAGCGCCTGCGCGAGCTGATCGTGTCCCTGCAACCCGATCTCAAGCCGCTCGACGATCTCGCCGGCAGCGCCGATCTGGCCCGCCATAACGACAGCAGCGCCGTCAGCGGCGGTTATATTGCGCGCACTGCGGCCGAAGGCGTCAGCAGCGCCGAGCTCGCCGCCGACATGGCTTTCCTGAATCGTCTATGGCTGTCTGTCCAGGAACGCTTGGCCGTGGCCCGCGCACCGGCCGTCGTGCACGAAGATTTGCCGCTGGTACTACGCACCATCCGCGACGTGGCGGTGGCTTCGGTCGAGAAAATCCGCATCGATTCCAAAGAAAACTACCTCAAGGTGTGCGAGTTCGCCGCCGAATTCACCCCCGCCCTGGTGCCGCGCATCGAGTACTACCCGGGCGAGCGTCCGATCCTCGATCTGTATTCAACCGAGGATGAAATCCATCGCGCGCTGCAACGCAAAGTCGAGCTCAAATCCGGTGGTCATCTGATCATCGATCAGACCGAGGCCATGACTACTATCGATGTCAACACCGGCGGCTTTGTCGGTCATCGCAATCTCGAAGAAACCATCTTCAAGACTAATCTCGAAGCGGCACAGGCTATCGCGCGCCAACTGCGGGTGCGCAATCTCGGCGGCATCATCATCATCGACTTCATCGACATGAGCGAGGCAGATCACCAGCGCCAGGTACTGCGTGCGCTGGAGAAGAGCTTGGAACGGGATCATTCCAAGATCACGGTCAGTGAACTGACCTCGCTCGGCCTCGTGCAGATTACGCGCAAACGCACGCGCGAGAGCCTCGAACACGTGTTGTGCGCGACCTGTCCAACCTGCGCAGGTCGCGGCTCGATCAAGACCGCCGAATCGGTATGTTTCGAAATCTTCCGCGAGATCCTGCGCGAGGCACGGCAGTTCGAGGCGCAGAGTCTGCTGGTGGTGGCCTCGCAGGAAGTCGTCGACCGCCTGCACGACGAAGAATCGACCAGCATCGCAGAGCTTGAGGAATTCATCGGCATTCCGATCCGCTTCCAGATCGAATCTGCCTACACCCAGGAACAGTACGACGTCGTACTGCTGTAGATAGCGGCGTGGGACGGATTCTCGAGCGTCTTGTTTCCCTGTTATGGACCAGCTTCGCGGTGCTGCTCATAGGCGGTGCCACGCTGGTTACACTGGTGCGTGTCGCGTTGCCGCAGCTGGGCGCACAACGCAGCGTCATCGAGGCATGGCTGAGCGAGACGGTCGGACGCCCGGTGCAGGTCGGTGCGATCAACGCAAACTGGCGCGGCTGGGCACCACGCCTGTCGTTTGAGCGCTTGGTCATCCTCGATGCGCAGCGCAAGACGGAACTTATCCACTTCGAACGCGCCGACATCGACATCGCGCTGTTTGATTCCATCACCCGCCGCGCATTGAAACCGACCCGGCTGCTGGTCAGCGGGGTGGCGATTAACCTTATTCGCGATGTGAACGGCAATTTCTCGGTGGCCGGCATGCCGCCGCCCCATTCGCCGGTGTTGCGCTGGTTGCTTGAGCAGGACGACCTAGTCGTGCACCACGCCGAGCTGACCGTCAACGACCAGCGCGCTCAGGCCAGCTACGGGCTGTCTGGTCTCATGCTGTCCATCCACAGTCACGGCGCGGCCAAGACCATCACGGCCTATGTCGACCTGCCCGACACGATCGGTCGCCACGCGACGTTTGAGATCCGCACCCGTGGTAATCCGCTCGATGCCCAGTGGCAAGGCAATATCGACGCGCGTCTGGATGGCATCAACAGCGGCTACCTGCTGCGTCAGACCGATTGGCATGGTCCGCTACCGGACGAAGTGCCGATCAATCTGGTCGCCTGGTCGCAATGGCGTGATGGCCGTTTGCGCTACAGCGATTTCGAAGTGACAGTGGAGCACGCGCGGGACGACAGCAGCCATCTGCTCGAAGCCCGTGGCCAAGTCTTGAAACGCGACGACAGCTGGCGTCTCGCACTGGCCGATATCGCGCTACCGGGCGTGGTTGGCGCCAAAGGCAATGGCCGTTTGTCGGCGGTGTGGCGGCATACCCCAGGCGAGGAGCCGCGCCTCGCACTACGTGCCGCCGCCTTACCGCTCGAACCGCTGGCCGCGCTGGTGACGCGCATGAGCGCCGCCAGCGCACTGCGCGATGGTCTGTTGCGTGCGCAACTCCAAGGCCGACTGGCACGCCTCGACGCCCTGTGGGCACCTCGTACCGGACACCAGCCGCGCTTCTTCGTGGCGGCGCGAGTTGCTGATCTTGCGGCCCACGACGACCTTCAAGCACGCGCGCTTGAAGGCCTGTCTTTCGAGGTGATGGCCAATGGCGGCGGCGGTCACGTCGCCTTCGACGACGCCGCGTTCAAACTGCGCGATGGCCACTATCTGCTCGATGGGCTCGACGTCGCGGCATTGCAGGGCGCGCTGTCCTGGCGTCAGCGTGGCGCCGAGCCGCTGGTGGTGCGTGCCCACGACCTGCAAGCGCAGGTGGCCGGCAATCACATCGCGCTGGACGGCAGCCTGCAACGCACTGGCGAGAATGCACCGGTGTTGGATATGGAAGCACGCTTCGCCGCCGACGATGTGACCCACATCCCGTCTCTGTTACCCCTGCATCTGATGCCGGAACACGGTGAACAATGGTTTCGACATTTTTTCGAAAGTGGCCGCATCGAGCGCGGCCACATCGTCATGCAGGGCGCGCTCGATCACTTTCCGTATGCCGACAAGAGCGGCAAATTCAGTGCCGATTTCTCACTGCGCGACGCGACTCTGCACTATGCCCATTTGTGGCCACCTGCGATGAAAGTCGACGGCGAGCTGGCGATCCGCGGCGCACGGCTGCAGTTCGACATCAAACGCGGCACCATCAGCGGCGCGGATATTGCGGGTGCGACTATCGTGCTTCCCGACCTGGGTGTTCACGAACGCATGGTGCACATCAAAGGCGTGGCGCGTGGTCCGGCCGCTAGCGCTATCGAACTGGTGACTAACAGCCCCTTACAACACGGGCGCGCCGCGCGCCTGATGGATCTCGACATCCGCGGCGACATCGAAGTGCCGCTGAGCATGAACCTGGCACTCTACGCCGGTGGACCGCACGAGGTCGAAGGTGAGGCGCGCTTCGCCGGCAACCGCATCACCGAGCTCAAACAACACCTGACCCTAGACGACGTGGTGGGCACGGTGGGTTTTACCCATCACGACTGGCACGGCGCTGATCTGCGCGCGGTATTCGACGGTACGCCGGTGGATCTAGTCATCAATGGCGCTTTGCACGACGCCAATTACGACAGCGAATTCCAGATGAATGGGGTCTCGTCGGCGGCGGGGTTCTTACGCTATCTGCACAAATACACGCCGCCTGTCCACGCCTGGCTGGAAGCCAACCAAAGCCTGGAGTCCGTGACTGGCAGCGTGCCCTGGCGAGCGGTGCTGACGGTACCGAGTGCGGCCGGTGTCGCGGCCGGTCTGCCACAGCGCCTGGTCATCGACTCGACCCTCGCCGGTCTGGCTGTAGCGTTGCCGTGGCCGCTAGCCAAGCGCGCCGAAGAGACCCGCGCAGTGCACATCGAAGCAGCCATTCACGATCACCTGGCTATTCATACTCGCGTCGACCTGTACGATGCGTTGAGCATGGAGCTGGACGCTGCACGCGATGCCGACGGACGCGCCCACCTGACCCGTGCCGAAGTCGTGTTTGGCAGTCTCGAGCCGAAATTCAACGGCAAACCCGGCGTGAGCCTGGGCGGTTACATCCCCTTGTTACCGTTGAACGAATGGAGCCGTTTCGTGCCGCACGTGTCGGATGGCAACAATGGCTACACCGATAGTTTGCCGCTCAGCTTCGATCTGCAGGTGGGCGATTTGCGCCTGCTGGGGCGCAAGTTCAAGGACGTCCGCCTGAGCGGCGCGCGTGCGCCCGAGCGCTGGAATCTGCTCGCCGACGGACCCGATATCCGCGGCCGCATTGAAGTCCCGCGCGACGCAACGCTGGGCGTATTACGGCTCGATCTCCAGCACCTGCATCTGCGTCGCGCGCTCAAGCGCGCCAGCGCCGGCAAGCTTACTGATCTCGATCCGCGCCGCCTGCCGGCGTTCGAAATGCACTGCGCTGAATTCAGCTACGGCAAGATGGCACTTGGCCAGGCCGACATCAGCACCAGTCGTCATGTCGCCGGCCTGACCTTGGACAAGCTGCACTTCAACAGCGACGGCTTCAAGATCGTCGCGACCGGTGACTGGCTGGTCGACGGCAACGCCCATCGCAGCAAATTCGACATCTCGGTCGAGGCTGCGGCGCTAGGGCCATTGTTATCGCGCTTCGGTTACCGCGTGGCCAATATCAAGCATGGCACCACCAACATCGACATCCAGGCCAACTGGGACGGCACACCCACCGACTTCGCACTGGCGCATATCAATGGCAGTTTCCAGCTGCAGGTCAGCAATGGCCGCTTTCTCGACATCGATCCGGGCACTGGCCGTCTGTTTGGCTTGCTGAGTCTGCAGGCCTTGCCACGGCGACTGACGCTCAACTTCGAAGACCTGTTCACTAAGGGCTTCGTATTCGATCGTATCGCCGGTGTGTTTCAGCTGCACGACGGCAATGCCTACACCAACAGCCTCGTGATCGAAGGGCCCTCGGCGCGCTTCGATATTGCCGGGCGCACCGGACTGGCGGTCAAAGACTATGATCAACAGATCGTGGTCACACCCGCCTTGCCCAATAGCCTGCCCCTGGCGGGCGCGTTATTCGGTCCGATAGGGTTGGGCGCCGGCGCGGCCTATTACATCGGCAGCAAGATGTTCAAATCGATCCCCGAACAGATGAATCGCCTCCTGAGCCGCAAGTACACCATCACTGGCGCGTGGGACAATCCAGTCGTGAAACGCATTTAAGCCGCCTGCGGCAGCGGCGCGCCTGCCCTCCACTGACGAGAGACTCCAGCAACCATGGCCTATCACACCGACATCTGGCGCCCGCATGTGGTCGCCGCGACCGTCATCGAACGCGATGGCCGCTTCCTGTTCGTCGAGGAGAGCATCGAAGGACGCACCGTCATCAACCAGCCGGCCGGTCATCTCGATCCGGGCGAGACGTTAGCGGCAGCGGCAGCACGCGAAACGCTGGAGGAGACCGGCTGGACGGTGCGCATCGATGACCTGATTGGCATTTATCTGCTGGAGACCGCGACCCCCGGCAAGACGTTTCTGCGCTTCTGTTTCGCCGGCACCGTGCAGAGCCACGATCCGAGCCGCCGTCTCGATCAGGAAATCGTGCAGGCGTTGTGGTTCAACCGCGATGAGCTGGCGGCCCGCAGGCCGCAGTTGCGCAGTCCGCTGGTGCTGCGCGCAGTCGACGACTATCTCGCCGGTCAGCGCTATCCGCTGGCACTGCTGCATGACTTCCTCAAACCGGCCTGACTGGCTGCCGCGCGAATTGCTCGCGCGCCATCCCGATCCCCATGTGGTGGTGGCCTTGTCGGGCGGCGTCGATTCCTCGGTTGCCGCTTTGCGCATTTGCGAGGCCGGCCTGCGCTGCTCGGCGCTGTTCATGAAGAACTGGAACGAGCCGAGCGCGGACGGCCATTGCCGCTGGGAGGCCGATGTCGAGGATTGCCTGGCGGTCTGCGAAAAACTCGACATCCCGCTCAACACCATCGATCTGTCGCAGGCTTATTGGGACGGCGTGTTCGAAGATTTTCTCGCCGAATACCGGCGTGGCCGCACGCCCAATCCCGATGTGTTGTGCAATCGCGAGATAAAATTCAAAGCCTTCCTGGCCGCCGCCCGCAGTCTGGGCGGTGATTTAATTGCGACCGGACACTATGTGCGCAGCGATTATGTCGATGCCCACTGGCGTTTGAAAACCGGCGTCGATGGCAACAAGGATCAGAGTTATTTCCTCTATACCTTGGGCCAGCAACAACTCGCCAGTTCGCTATTCCCGCTCGGCGACCTACCCAAAAGCGCAGTGCGGGCACAAGCCCGCGCCGCCGGCCTCGTCACCCACGAGAAGAAGGATTCGACCGGCATCTGCTTCATCGGCGAGCGGCGTTTCCGTGAGTTCCTGGCGCGCTATGTGCCGGCCCAGCCGGGCGCGGTGATGACCGCAGACGGCCGCGTCATCGGTAACCATCACGGCGCCGTTTACTACACCCTCGGTCAGCGCGAAGGCTTAGGTATAGGCGGCGTACGGGGCGCAGCCGAAGCGCCGTGGTTTGTGGCGGCCAAGGATCTGGAACGCAATGTGCTGACGGTGGTGCAAGGCCACGATCATCCCGCACTCTTAAGCCAGGCCTTGATCGCAACCGATCTGTGCTGGGTGGCGGGTGAGCCACCCGCCCTGCCACAGTCCTGCACCGCCAAGACGCGTTATCGCCAACCCGCCCAGGCCTGCACCATCGTTGCCCGCAACGGCGAGCGCGTCCTGATCGAATTCGGTGCTCCACAGCGGGCCGTCACTCCTGGCCAGTCAGTGGTGTTTTACCAGGACGACGACTGTGTGGGTGGCGGCATTATTTCCAGCGTCGCACAGCGCGCCGAAAACCTACAACTGTGAGGCCGAATTGCCGATAATATCGCGCTTGATTTGCGCACCCGATACCTCTCATAGCTGCACGGAGACACCATGAACAACTCTTTTGACGCACGCACGGAACTTGAAGTCGGCGATAAGAAGTACGAGATCTATAGCTGCGCGCGCCTGGCCGGCAAATACCCCATAGCCACGCTGCCCTTCGCTCAGAAAATTCTGCTGGAAAACCTGCTGCGCACCGAAGACGGCGTGAACGTCACGCGCGACGACATCGAAGCACTGCTCAAGTGGGACGCCAAGGCCACCCCGACCAAGGAAATCGCTTTCACGCCAGCGCGCGTATTGATGCAAGATTTCACCGGTGTACCGGCGGTGGTCGATCTGGCCGCGATGCGCGACGCGATGTCGGCGCTGGGTGGTGACCCCAACAAGATCAACCCGCTGTCGCCGGCCGAACTGGTCATCGATCACTCCGTGCAGGTCGACGTGTTCGGTACCAAGACTGCGGCCGATGAAAACGCCAAAATCGAATTCGACCGCAACCAGGAACGTTATGGCTTCCTGCGCTGGGGCCAGGAAGCGTTCTCGAATTTCGTGGTGGTGCCGCCGGACACCGGCATCGTGCATCAGGTCAATCTCGAATATCTCGCCCGCACCGTGTTCGCCCGAGAAAACGGCGGTGTGCTGCAAGCCTATCCCGACACCGTGGTCGGCACCGATTCCCATACCACCATGATCAACGGCCTGGGCGTGCTGGGCTGGGGCGTGGGCGGTATCGAAGCCGAGGC
>JANMJF010000542.1:0-2488 GCA_031371245.1 Pseudomonadota bacterium
TGCGCAAGGCCGGACGTTGGCCGTCGACGCGCAAGGGCATCGCCACGCCTTTCAAGTTGCGTCCATCACGATGCCGATAGGCAAGTATCATGTCCGACGCCGCCGTATGTGGATGTTGGTCGAGTTCGCCCAGGGTATGCAGTGGCGCACAGGGAATGCCGCGCGCGGCCAGCAGCGCCAGCCATTCGTCGCGCGGGCGTTGACGCAGGATGGCCGCCACCGTCGCGACGGTGGCGGCGCGGTTCGCCACGCGCTCGGCGCCGCTGGCGAAACGCGTATCGTGGGCCAGCTCGGCAACCCCGGCGGCGTCACAGAAGTTGCGCCACAGGCTGTCGTTGGCGACGCCGAGGATGAAGGGCTTGTCCTGGCTCTCAAAGGCCTGATAGGGGCACAGGGATTCATGGCCGGCACCCACCCTGACCGGTTCGGTGCCACGCTGCCAGTAGCTCTGCAAAAAATAGCCGAGAAAGCCGACAGCGGAGTCGAAGAGCGAGACTTCAAGCTTGCTGCCCAGCCCGCTCTGCCCACGCTGCATGAGTGCACCCATGATGCCGATCACGGCATTCATGCCGGTGCCCTGATCAACTGGCGAGAAGGGACTGCGTACCGGCGGTCCATCGGCTTCGCCGGTGATCGACAACATGCCGGTAAAGGACTGTGCGATGAGATCGAAGCCCTTGCCGTCCTTCATCGGGCCGCGTGTGCCATAGCCTGAAATGCTGCAGTAGATGAGACGCGGGTTCAACGCACGCAGCGCTTCATCGCCGACGCCGAGCCGCGTCGCAACGCCAGGACCATAACTTTCAATGACGACGTCGGCGGCCGCCGCCAGGCGCTGACAGATGACAAGCCCCGCGGGTGTCTTAAGATCCAAAGCCAGGCTGCGTTTATTGCGGTTGACGGCGAGAAACACCGTGCCCTCATCACCCTCGAAGGGCGGCCATTGGCGGGTGTCATCGCCACCCAGCGGTTCGACCTTGATGACATCGGCGCCCAGATCAGCCAAGTACTGACTGCACAAAGGGCCGGCCAGCACCTTGGAAAAATCGAGTACCCGAATGTTCGCCAGCGGTTTGAATGGCGGTGAGTCGGTAGTCGCCATGACGGTCTCTTTAGGATGGATGGGTCAGGTAGAATCGCGGCTTAAGCCACACTCACGTCCACGGGGGAACGCTCTGATGATCACGGCACGCGGTCAGTGTTACCTCTATGTCCGGGCCTGACAACCAGCTCAAGGATGGGGAGTCCGCGCCCGCCCACGGTGGCGAGACCGATGGCGTACGCGTCATCGAATACGCCGGCGCTGGCAGCGGGCTCGCCGCTGCCTATGCCGCGTGGTTGCTCGCACGCTTGGGCGCACAGGTCACGCGGTTGGTGGATGACGCAGTGAGCGCCGTTGCGCCACCGACCAGCGATCCCCTGCAGCTTGCCATCGAAGCGCTGACAGACGGCAAGGGCAGCGAAGCTTTGCCGCAGAGCGCGGCGCAGTGGGCGGCGCGACTCAGCGCTGTCGATATCCTGATCTGCGACGCACCCGCCGCGCTCATCGCGCGCTGCGGCGCGCTCACTGCCTTGCGCGCCAGCATGCCGCGACTCATCGTCGGCATCGTCACACCCTTCGGCCTCGCGAGTCCCTACGCAGACCTGCCCGCCACCGCACTCGACGCCCAGGCCGTGAGCGCCGTGGCGTGGTCGCTGGGTGAGCCGGCGCGCGCGCCGCTGAGCTTGCCGCCCGGCGTGACCGAACATCAAGGCGGGGCGATGTTGGCGGCAGCTTGTCTGCTGGCGCTCAATGCGCGGGATGCCAGCGGCAGCGGGCAATTGGTCGATATCGCGCTGGCCGACGTGCTCGCGACTTATGTCGCCGGCAATGCGCGGCTCTACATCCATCATGGACTCCAGTGGCACCGCAATGGCCGCCGGCCCTCGGGCTCCGGTGGCGCCTATCCCTATGTGATCCTGCCGTGCAAAGACGGCGAAGTATGCGTGTGTGGGCGCACCCGTGAAGAATGGAACCGGCTCGTGCAAGTGATGGGTAACCCGGCCTGGGCGTCCGAGCCGCGCTACCAGGATCTGCGCACCATGGGTAAGCAGTATCCCGAAGAGGTCGACGCGCTGCTCATGCCCTGGCTCGCGCGTCACACCATGGCCGAACTCGAAGCGCTGGCACTCGCACACAATCTGATCCTATCGCCGGTGCGCAGCTGCGCCGATGTGCTTGCCACCGAACATTTCACCGCGCGCGGTTTTCTTGCGCCCGGTCGGGTGGCAGGACGTGATGTGCAAGTGCCTGGTCTGCCGTTTCGCGTCGTCGAGGCGCGCCGTGAATCGGCGCCTGATATCGCACCCTCGTTGTTGAGCGGGCCGGCGCCCGTGCCGCGTGTAGCGGCGACCGATGCAGCCGCGCCGCCGCTCGTTGGCCTGCGGGTGCTCGACTTCGGTTGGGTGTGGTCGGCGCCGTGGGTCAGCACCATGCTCGCGGAACTCG
>JANMJF010000548.1:0-4525 GCA_031371245.1 Pseudomonadota bacterium
GCGCCGAGCCGCACCAGATTGCGGCTCGCGCAACCGCCGGCGAACACCATACCGACGCCAAACATGAGACCACCGAGGATATTACCCAGCCAGTTGAAACTGGGCGCGAGATACATGCTCAGACCAAGATCGACCACCGCAGCGGCCTGCAGACTCTGCGCGCCAAGGATAGCGACCGCGCTGGCCAGCAGCCAGGCACGCAGGCGCCGACGGTCGTCGAAGGCAAGCAGATCCGACAACGCGCCCATCGCGCAGAAGCGCGTGCGCTCGACCAAC
Organism: Pseudomonadota bacterium; assembly: GCA_031371245.1. Classification (GTDB taxonomy): domain Bacteria; phylum Pseudomonadota; class Gammaproteobacteria; genus JADJYF01. The sequence continues at coordinate 277 of JANMJF010000548.1, forward strand.
ACACCAAACACCACACCGATGGCGAGACCGCCCCAGGCCAGCACCTGGGGCGCCGCCAGCACCAGTTGTTCGCGCACACTCACCACCGGCGCAAGCAGCGGCCATCGCCAGCACACTGGCGGTTGCGCATGTTAGGGTGGCGGCCACGAACGCCATGCAGCCAGACCCTGTCAGCCGCGACCGGCGCCATTACGACGAGGCTCCGCCACCATGGCCGATCTGCTGCTCGACACCTGCGGACTGAACTGCCCGCTGCCTATCCTCAAGACCAAGAAGTCGATACGCGATATCGCACTCGGTGGCACCATCGAAGTGCTGGCGACCGATCCGGCCGCCGACGCCGACTTCCGCGCCTTCTGTCGCAGCACCGGTCATGCGCTGCTGGAAGCGAGCGTGGCAGAGGGTGTCTTCCGCTTCGTCATTCAGCGCGCCAAGTAAGCCGACGGCGCCTCAACGGTCACGCGGCCACACCGGTGGCGACTTGTTGACATAGGCGTTGCGCGGCGACGGTGGCCCGCGCTCGTCGCTAGTCATCGGATAGGGCGAGCCATAGAACGGTGTCACGCCGTAATAATTGGGATAGACCGCTGTGCGCGGGTACTCGGCGGCGGGCGGCGACGGCGCAACGCTGTCGCTACGCGTGGCGTCGATGCGCTCACGTTCCAGTTCCATGGCGGCCTGCGCCTCGCGCTCGGCGCGCAGCCGCTGCCATTGATTGTCGATGGAATAATAATCGCTATCGGCGCCCGCCAGCGGCGGCCCGTCAGCGACGGTAATCTCGCTCGACGGCGCCTGATCGGCGGGTGGCGCATCGGCGAAATGGCGCACTCCGTCGCCATCGAGCCAGGTGTGCACGGTCACCGCCTGGCTCGCCGCGACCAGCCCCAGCGACAAGACGCAGACCAGCGACACAAGCGTGCGGTGCGGAAGGCGGAGGGTGGCGTTCATGCTGTTCACCTCGGGCAAAATGGAACTATGCCTTGCGTTATCGCGCGCGGCGCGTGCCGCCACTGCGCCAGGACAGCATGAGGCTCAGCACGTTCCCCTGGCAACGCCAAGCTAATACAAATCTGTGGGTCACGCCCGCAAAGAGACAATTGTTTGAGCGCCAGGTAAGAAGCCCTGTTCTAAACTGCTGGCGGTCCAGCACAGCGGCCACGGCCGCGTGGAGTAGGTGACAAAGATGGCGCAATATTCGCTAGACGAACAACTGATGCTCGAATTGGTCAACCGTGCCCGCCTCGACCCGCTCGCCGAAGCGAAACGTTTCGGCATCGATCTCAATCGAGACCTCGCACCGGGCACCTTGACCGGCACGCCCAAAGCGGTGCTGGCGCCCAATGATCTGCTGGTCGACGCAGCTCGCGCTCACAGCCAGTTCATGCTCGATGTCGACAAGTTCCAACACCAGGGCATTGGCGATGGCACACCCTCGAGCCGCATCCTCGCCGCCCACTACACCTTCCCGAACGGCGGCTCCTTGGGCGAGAACATCGCCATCAATGGCACCTCCGGCACCGCCAACACGACTCTATTCACCATCGCCAATCACGCGGGCCTATTCGAAAGTGCACCCCATCGCGTAAACATTCTCAGCGACAATTTTCGCGAACTGGGCATCGGCATCAAACACGGAGATTTCCGCTTTTCTGGCCAGGAGTCTGCTTTACATGCGGTCGACGCGACGCAGAACTTTGCGCGCTCGGGCAGCGATGTATTCATCACCGGCGTTGCCATCACCGATAACAATGGCAACAATTTCTACGATATCGGCGAACAACGCGCCGGCATCGTGGTTGACGCGCGGCAGTCTGGCGCAACGGTCGATAGCGATACCACCGGCACCGCCGGCGGTTATGCCATCGGCCTGGCAACGGGCAGCTACCAGGTGCAGTTCCACGGCGGGACCTTGAGCCATGCGGTCAATTGCACCGTGAGCGCGATGGCCAACGTCAAGCTCGATCTCGCCGGCAGCAACGAAATCCTCAGTTCCGCGAGCGTCGTGCTCGGTGACGGCGCCGTCACTGCGACCCTGCTCGGGGCGGCCAACCTGAACGCCACCGGCAACGCCGTCGACAATGTGCTGGTGGGTAATCGCGGCGCAAATTCGCTGGCCGGCCTCGATGGCAATGACAAACTGCTGGGCGGCGCTGGCGGCGACAAACTGCAGGGCGGCAATGGTGCCGACACCCTGGTCGGCGGCGCCGGCCGCGATCAACTCATCGGTGGCGCTCACCATGACATCTTCGACTTCAACACCCTGGCCGAGAGCGGTCTTACCTCGGCGACACGGGATTTGATCCGCGACTTCACCCATGGCCTTGACGACATCGATTTATCGACCCTCGATGCCATTGCTGGCGGCGGCAATAACGCTTTCAAATTCATTGGCCACTCGGCTTTCAGCCAGGTCGCCGGGCAGTTGCATTTTGTGTTGTTCAATGCGCCCGGCAGTTCGCTCGATCACACCATCGTCGAAGCGGATGTCAATGGCGATGCACGGGCAGATTTTCAGATCGATTTGAGCGGCTTGATCGGCTTCACTGCGACAGATTTTATTTTGTAGACCGGTGGCTCCAACTTCAGTCAGCGGCTCAAAAAAATGACGCCGCGCCTACAATAGATCACGCAACCGGTAATACAGCATCGCCAGCACCAGCGCCGGCGTGCGCAGCCACTGGCCACCGGGAAAATCGCGATGAGGAATACGACTGAATAAATCGAAACGTTCGCTCTGGCCTGCCACCGCCTCGGCCATCAGCTTGCCGGCCAATGCGCTCAAGGCCATGCCGTGCCCTGAGTAGCCTTGTGCGTACAGCACCCGCCCATCACGCACGCCGAAGTGCGGCGCGCGATTCATGGTGATGTCGACTTCACCGCCCCAGACATACTCAATGGCGACCTCGGCCAGACTCGGAAACACGCGCAGCATGCGTTGCCGCATGGTGTGTGCGAGACGCGGCGGTGTCATGCCCGAATAACTGACACGACCACCGAACAGCAAGCGGTGGTCGGCCGACAGGCGGAAATAATCCAGCACGAAGTTGCTATCGCAGACACCGGCATGCCGTGGCAGCAAGGCGCGCGCGCGGGCTTCACCCAAGGGTGCGCTAGCAGCGATATAGGTGCCGACCGGCATAATCTTGGCGCGCAGCGCCCGATTGAGCACCGGATGCCCGGTGTTCTGGGCGAGCACCACCTGCGCGGCGCGCACCGTGCCCGTCGCGGTACGCAGGCGCGGCGTGGCGCCTACCACTAGTTCCAGCACGGGCGTGTGTTCGAACAAGCGCACGCCGGCTGTCTGTGCGGCATGGGCGAGACCCAGCGTGTAATTCAGCGGATGCAGATGGCCGGCGTTGGCGTCATACAGACCGGCGCAATAACGCGGGCTCGCGATCTCGCGCGCCAGGGCCTGGCCCTCCAACAATTCGAGATGGGACTCGCCGAAGTCGCGTGCGAGGCTTTCGGCAAGTGCCGCGAGCTCGACACGCTGGCGTGGTTTGATGGCGGTGTCGAGATGACCGTCGCGCCAGTCGCAAGCGATGGCGTGGCGGCTGATCAATTCGCGCGTCCATGCCACCGCCTCGCGCGACATGTCCCATAGCCGGCGTAGGTCGCCCGGCGCCAGATGGCGGGCCAGCGTAGCGAGGGCGCAGGCGTAGCCCGGCAACACCTGACCACCACTGCGGCCCGATGCACCGGCGGCGAGCACATCGCCCTCGAGCAACACCACGTCGTAACCACGCGCGCCGAGATGTAACGCGGCCGACAAGCCGGTGATGCCACCACCGACGACCGCCACATCACAGCGCAAATCGCCGTTCATGGGTGCACAGGAAGGTCGCGGGCCGGCGCTTGCGGCGTAGTAGGAAGTATCGGTACGGGTGCTTGCAGTCATTGATAATGCTTCGTCTGCCGCGCCGCCCACAGACGGCTCGCCGGCATCATGCGCGCCACGCACATTGAGCCGCAAGACGCGGTCGACACGCGCTGGCCCATGGCTCGACGCTCCCAATGAAACATGTTAATGATGACCTTGCCGCGCCCAACGGCACCACTCGTCATCGTCAGCTTCGCAGCCAGAGATTCAGCACGCCGCATGAACACGCTCGCTACCTTGCATGACACCGAAGGCTGGCAGGAGCTCGATCGACGCCACTACCTGCATCCCTTTACCGATAGCCGCGCCCTGCATGCACGCGGCACACGGGTGATCACCCGCGCCGAGGGCGTCTACCTGTGGGATTCC
>JANMJF010000787.1:0-3640 GCA_031371245.1 Pseudomonadota bacterium
TTCCAGTAGCCGCTGAACAGGGTCGGCCCGCGCACTGCCACCTCGCCGGGCAGACCGGCTATGACTTCGTGATCATCGGCATCGACCAGTTTGAACAGATGCATCGAATTGGCGGCCTTGGCCAGCCCCGTCGGTTGTGCACCGATGGCGAAGCGCGTGCCGGCAAACGGCAGCATGCCGGTTTCGGTCGAGCCGAAGGTGTTCCAGTAGGGTGCTTGAAACAAACGTGAGGTTGCCGCGACCAGCGCAGGACTGACGAGGTCAGCCAGCGCGCCGACCATCTTCAGCGGCGCAGCTTGGTGTCCGCTGTGGGCAAACGCTGCAACGACACGGTCGACCATGCCCGGCAGCAGCACTAGCCACCATTGCGGCACGTGGCTGGCGAGATGCACGATGCGATCGATGTCGGCACCGTCGACGAGGTGCACGGTGCCGCCGAGGGCCAACACATGCAAGGCATGCTCAAGCGCGACCATATGAAACAGCGGCGCCCAGGCGACGAAGTTGTCGCCCGGCGCGAGCGCCGTATCGATGCGGCTGAGCGCGAGGCGCGCCAGTTCAGCGCGATGGCTGATCAAGGCCGCCTTGGAGGTGCCGGTCGTGCCGCTGGTGTAGAGGATGATGAAACCGTCTTCGGGCTCGACCACTGCCGGTGGTTCGCGCGCGCTACAGGGCGCAAGCAGGGCTTCGTAAGCGTCGCCGAAATGCACGGTGGTGACGCCATTATCGGTGCCCAGCAGCGCGACATGACGCGCCGAGACGAACACCAGACGCGGTGCCGTGAGGGCGATGCAATCACTAAGCTCGGCGGCGGCGAAGCGCCAGTTGAGCGCACATAGGATGACACCGGTGCGTGCTGCGGCGACCGCGAGTTCCAGGTATTCGAGGCGATTCTCCGCCAGCACCGCGATGCGATCGCCCGGCACGAGGCCATGGGCCAGCAAGGCCTGGGCGGCACGATTGGCGCGCGCGTCAAACTCGACGTAGCTGACCGCGCGGCTGCCATCGTCGAGCGCGATGGCAGCGCCGCGACGGCGCGCGGTGGCGGCTATCAACTGGCCGAGATCGGCAAAGCCGGCCTCGCGCGTGACACTGCGCGACGCAGCGCCGCTGGATTTCTGCATGGGCTGGGTTTTCCCGGGTTATCTGACTGCGTCGCAACGGCAGACGTGGTGACGCGCCGCTTATTCCAGCAGCGCGGCAAGCCGCGGCTCGACCCGTAACGCGACGGGTATCTGCTCACGTCCGATGCGGCGATCGATCTCCTCGTGCCAGTGATAGATGCGGCGCTCCTGATAACTGAGCGGCACGCCACGAAAGCCCGGTGACTCGATGCTGTGTTGCATGGGCTCGGCGAACAAAATGTCTTCTGCGACGATGCGATCGAAATTCGCGATGCGGGTTTCCCACAGCGGGTCGCGTGGACCGCCGCCCCAATCAGGCGCGAACCACAGCACTTCCATGCTCGAGGTACGCAAGGTCTTGGGCCATAACACCACCGCCGGCATGCCGCTCGCCGAAATCGGCAGGATGAAATTCGGGAACAGGCTGTAACTCGGATTGAATTCACGCTCGATGAGCGTGGCGCTCGCCATCTCGGGCATGCCGATGCTACCGGGATCGATCCAGCCCGGCCGGCGATTCGGCGACAGCATCATGGAATGGCCGTTCTTCCACAGATGGATACTGGTGCCCTGGTTGTCGAAAATCCGATCGGAAGTATGAGCATGCAGCAATCTGAAGTGATAGGCCTCGAGAAAATTCTCGACCAGCACTTTGATATTGCACTTGACCTCGAGCACGCGGCGATTGACCAGACGCACTTCGTCCAGCGGCAGGTGGCGGATATAACGCATCACCGGTTCGAGAAAATCTGCCAGCGGCTCGGCATCGAGATCCTCGCAGACGAAGATCCAGTTCGCCGCGCGCTCGCAACGCACGCTCACCAGGTTGCGACAGGCCGGTGGTTGCGGCCAGTCGCGCGGCTCGGTCACCATCCGTTGCCGCCCCGCGCGGTCGTAACTCCAGCCGTGATAACCGCACACCAGCGACGGGCCGGCGCGGCCCTCGGTCTGTTGCAATACAGGCGCGCCGCGATGTCGGCAGGTGTTGTAAAAGGCTCGAATCTCACCGTCGTCGCCGCGCATGATGACCATTGATGCGCTGCCGTGCTGCCACAGAAAATAGCTGCCCGCCTCGGGCAATTGATCGATATGTCCGGCGTAAAGCCAGCTGCGATGCCACAGCGCGGCGCGCTCAAGCGCGAAAAACGCCGGATCGGTATAGCGCCCAGGGGCTAACTCAGGCAAGGGTGGGAAATCGACGGGGGGAGTAGTGCGTTCGTGCTCGGCGAGCGTACGTGCGCTCCATTGCGCCACGGTGTCGGGTGTCATGGCGTGCGCTGGTGTCGTCATCGCTCAGTGCACCGCCACAGCTTGGTCGCCATAGTGATCATTCATCGGAAGGCCGGCATCACTTCCTTACTCATGAGTTCGAGGTGTTCGTCGCTCCAGCTCGGATGCATGCCCGGCGGCACGGCCCAGGTATAGAAACGGTTGGTGCCAGTCTTGACCACATAGTCCTTGATCATGTCGATGGCCTGCTCGGGCGTGACGATGTAACAGTCATTAGTCTCGATCGCTTCACGCGTGGCTGCCACCGGCTTGATGAAGCCCATGCCGGCCTTGGCAAACCATTCGCCATAGCAGTTCTGTTGATAGGCCAGATGCTCGACCGCCTCAGCCCAGCGCTTGTTGGGATCGCGCGTGACATGCAACCAGGCATAACCGGCCGCCACTTCGTAATCATCAGGATTGCGACCACAGGCCGCCAGTTCGTCGCGATAGACCTTGGTGAAGGGTCCGACCGGTCCGACCGCGATATAGCCTGCGCCAACCCGCGCCGCACGTTTGACTGCGACGTTGCTGAAGCCCGCGATCCACAGCCGCGGATTCTTCTGCACCGGCATCGGACGCAGTTGGATGTCTTCGTACTGGTGATATTTGCCCTTGAAGCTGAAACGTTCGCCGGCGAACAGGCGCTGGATGATCTCGATACCCTCGTCCATGCGCTGGCCGCGAGTCTTGGGATCGACGCCCCAGGCGGCGAGTTCCTCAACCTTGTAACCCACCCCGAGCCCGAGTTCGAGACGCCCGCCGGAGATCACATCGAGGGTCGCGGCGTCTTCTGCCACGCGCAGTGGGTCGTGCAAGGGCAGCAACAGTACGCTGGTGCCGATGTGGACTTTCTTGGTGCGCGCCGCGATCGCGCAGCCGATCGGCAACATCGAAGGCGAATAACAGTCGTCAAGAAAATGATGTTCAGACAACCAGATGTCGTCGAAGCCGGCCGCTTCGGCGCGCACCATGTGATCGAAACAGGCATGGTAGAGCTCGGTATTGTCGCGCTGCCACTGCGGCGGATTCCGAAAGTCATACCACAGGCCGAAGCGCAGTTTCTTGTTGCTCAAGGGTTCAACTCCAGAATGTAGGGCGCCGCCGCTGATCGGCGGCGCTCAAGCGCAAGGGGCGACTCAGGCGGCCTTGGCCAGTGCGCGGTTGACGCGCGGCATGACTTGCTCGGCCATCAGCACCATGGATTTCTTCATATTGGCCTGGTCCTGCCAATCGTGGGCGGCATA
>JANMJF010000648.1:0-5910 GCA_031371245.1 Pseudomonadota bacterium
CGCGCAACGCGAGCGGAGCCTTAAGCGATGCCGGTGAAATCCGATGCCTGGATCAGGCGCATGGCGAAGTCCCATGGTCTGATCGAGCCGTTCGAGCCCCAGCAGGTGCGCGAAGTGAATGGCCAGAAAGTCATTTCCTTCGGGACTTCGAGCTACGGCTACGACATCCGCTGCGCGCCCGAATTCAAGATTTTCACCAATATCAACGCCACCATCGTCGACCCAAAAAACTTCGACTCGCGTAGCTTTGTCGACGTGCACAGCGAAGTGTGCGTCATTCCGCCCAATTCTTTTGCGCTTGCGCGTACCGTGGAATTCTTCCGCATCCCACGTGACATCCTCACCATCTGCCTCGGCAAGTCGACTTACGCGCGCTGTGGCATCATCGTAAATGTCACGCCGCTGGAACCGGAATGGGAGGGTCATGTCACCCTCGAGTTTTCCAATACCACGCCCCTGCCTGCCAGGATTTACGCCAACGAAGGTGTCGCGCAGGTTATCTTCCTGCAGTCCGACGAATCCTGTGAAGTGTCCTACCGCGACCGCGGTGGCAAATATCAGGGGCAGTTGGGCGTGACCCTGCCGCGCGCCTGAATTCGTTCAGACCTGCTGCTCGTTACCACCACGCTCGTGGCGCAGCAGCTGGGCCTGCTTACGCAGCACGTGACTGACCAGGGTGTCGCGATCTTCTTCGCGCAAAGCATCGAATTCGATACCCATGGCAAAGCCCTCGCTGCATTGGCGGCAGTCAATCACTCGCCCAATGGCGCGCATCACCTGATTGCCAGGCAGAAGCACCAGCTCGATGGCGAGCCAGGTATCGGGTTGCAGTGCCTCCAGCGCCCGCACCGCCAGCCCACCGCCACTCAGATTGACCGGGGTCGGTTGGTGCTCGCGATGGTCACGGTCTGCCCCGACAGCGGATTCAAGCGCGAGAACGTCGGCCAGCACGCTGAGTTTGCGATTCAGCAGATCGATGGCTTCGGCGATGGCACGGCTCTCGCGACGCAGTGTCGGGCCGAGGTCGAGCAGACGCGTGTCCAGGGCTGCAAGCGCATCGCGTAGATGGTCGGCGCGCAGAATGTGGGCGGTGATTTGCACGCGCGCGGTATCGAGGTCGGGTGCGGCGACCACGCGATAGGTGATCAATGCGCGGTCGTCGATACGGAAATAGTGTCGGCGCTCCGTCGTCATAGCCTGCCCTCGTGATTATTTGCCCGACGGTCGGTGCCACGCACGGCCGCCCAAGTGCGGCCGGAATCATAACGCGGAGCACAGGAAACGCACTGCTATACTGCCGCCACTGAGCCCTGTCCGCTGATCACGCGCTGCGCCGAAGCCATGGATTTCCTACCCGTTTTTCTGACTCTACGCGCACGCCGCTGTGTGGTGGTGGGTGGCGGCCACGTCGCCGAGCGCAAACTGGCGTTGTTACTGCGCGCCGGTGCGCGGGTCGAAGTGATCGCGCCGCAACTGAGCGAAGAACTCGAACGACTGGCGGCCGCCGGCGACATCACCATCAGCAAACGGGAATTCGAGGCCACCGACGTACGCGGTGCGGCGCTTGTCATCGCTGCCACCGACGACCTCGTCGTCAACGAAAAAGTGGCCACGGCCGCCGAGCAGGCTGGCGTGCTGGTCAATGTCGTCGACCAGCCCGGCGTGGGCAATGTCGTCATGCCCTCCATCGTCGACCGCTCACCGGTCATCATTGCCATCGGCACCGGCGGCAATGCTCCAGTGCTGGCCCGCATGTTACGCGCCAAGCTCGAATCCTTGATCCCGCAGGCTTACGGTGAACTTGCCAGTCTGCTCGGCGCGCTGCGCGAACGGGTGCGAGCGGCGGTGCCGGATGGTGTCGCGCGGCGCCGTTTCTGGGAACGGACGCTGGACGGACCGGCGGCGGAATTGATCTTCGCCGGTCGCCGTGCCGACGCTGTCGATTGCATCGAGCGCGGCCTCGCTCAGGCAGATCATGAGCGCGCGCCGGAAGGCGAGGTCTATCTGATTGGGACCGGCCCTGGCGATCCCGATCTACTCACTTTTCGCGCGCTGCGGCTCATGCAGAATGCTGACGTAGTGGTCTACGACCGCCTGATCGGCGACACCATTGTCGACCTGTGTCGACGCGACGCCGAACGTATTTTCGTCGGCAAGTCACGTGACCGTCATGCCCTGCCGCAAGCCGAGATCAATCAGCTCTTGATCCGCCTCGCGCGTGCCGGCAAGCGCGCCGCGCGCCTCAAAGGCGGTGATCCTTTCGTGTTCGGACGGGGCGGCGAAGAAATCGAAGAACTGGCCGGCGCTGGCGTGGCTTTTCAAGTCGTGCCCGGCATCGCGGCGGCTCTGGGTTGTGCGGCCTACGCCGGCATTCCGCTGACCCACCGTGATCTGGCCCACAGTTGCGTGTTTGTCACGGGTCATCATCGCGAGGACGGCGGCGAGCCTGACTGGGCCGGCCTCGTGCGGCCGCAACAGACCCTGGTGTTCTATATGGGGGCAGCGAGCCTCTCGCGCATCTGTGCCCGCTTGATCGCCGCCGGCATGGATAGCGCCACACCCGCAGCGGTGGTCGAGCGTGGCACGACACTCGCGCAGCGGGTCGTCACCGCTACTGTTGCGACCTTGCCCGAGGCGGTCACGGCGGCGGATTGCCAACCGCCACTGCTGATCATCGTCGGCGCCGTGGTCGGGCTGCGCGAGCGTCTCAAGTGGTTCGAACAGACCGTCAGCCTTAAGTCTTCGGATCGAACTTGAGCGACACGGAGTTGATGCAATAACGCTGATTGGTCGGGCGCGGACCATCGTCGAAGACATGGCCGAGGTGGGCCTCGCAGGCCGCACACACCACTTCGGTGCGGGTCATGCCGTGGCTGGCGTCGGTGCGCAGCAGCAAGCGACCCTCGTCGACGCCCTGCCAGAAACTCGGCCAACCCGAGCCGGAATCGAATTTGTGCTCAGAGCTGAAGAGTTCAGCATCACAGCACACACAGCGATAAATGCCGTCGTCTTTCAGCTTGTAGTAGCGCCCGCTGAAAGGCGCTTCAGTGCCCTGCTGCCGACATACTGCAAACGCTTCGGGCGACAAGGACTGGCGCCATTGCTGTTCGGTCTTGGTGATTTTGCTCATGGTGATCCCATCCTGCTGACGATAGTCATTAGCGGCTCGCGATCGGCGATCGGGCCTATGCGTGGTGGCGCCAGAAGCCGTTCCCGGTGCCAGGCAATGGCGCTATGATAAGACCGATCTTGGCGCAAAAAAAATAAAGATTCCGCCGCGTCTGCCGCCAATGGGTTTGCGCCGACAGTCCGCCGCACAGCACCGTTAGTCAGGAGAATTCATGTGAGGGTCGCACTGCTTGAAGATGATCGGGACCAAGCTGCATTGTTCATCGAATGGTTGAAAGCGGCCGGTCACACCTGCGAGCACTTTGACACCGGCAAAGGCTTTGTCCGCAACATCAAGCATGACAGCTACGATGCGCTCATCCTCGACTGGATGGTGCCGGACATGGATGGCTTCGAAGTGCTGCGCTGGGTGCGGGAGAATTTCGACTGGCCCATCCCGGTGGTATTCGTAACCGCCAAAGATCAGGAAGACGATATCGTGCGTGCGCTTGAGGAAGGGGCCGACGATTACGTGGTGAAGCCGGCCAAGCAGCGCGAACTGGTGGCCCGCATCACGGCTGTCGTGCGTCGCGCGGCGGGTGTCGACGACAGCCAGACCACCATCGAACAGGATCCTTTCCTGATCGATCTCGGCAATCACCAGATTCAGCGCAGTGGCGAACGCATCGAAGTCACGCAAAAAGAATACGAGCTGATCGTGTTTCTGTTCCGCAATGTCGGCCGCGTACTGTCACGCGCCCACATACTGGAAAGCGTGTGGGGCCGTAACCCGGACATCAACACCCGCACGGTCGACACCCACGTCAGCCGCATTCGCTCGAAACTGTCGCTGGCCGCCGATACGGGCTGGAAACTGACATCGATTTACCAGCACGGCTATCGGCTGGAAAAAACCATCGTGAATTGAAGGCAATCTGCGCATAACGTAGTAGGCGCGAAGATCATGAACACAAGCGCGGTATAGTCACTTACCAGTTCATACGCACTACGGCATCGGCTTCGGCTTTCGACCACAACCATGCTGCACCCCGCACGCCGCTGCTGTCGCCGTGACGGGCGATGACCACGCGACTCGCGAACTCCGGGCCGAACACATAACGCGGTAGTAACGACGCGACCTGCGCAGCGATGTCCGGCAGATTGGACAAGCCCCCACCCAGCACCACAACCTGCGGATCGAATACGTTGATGATGGTGCCCAGTGCAAAGGCCAGCTGTTCAACATGCAGCGCGAGGGCACGGCACGCCTGTGCTTCACCCGCCACCGCAGCCAGCGCAATTTCCTCGACATTGTGACACCGCGCAGGCCCGAGTTCGTTATAGGTGACGGTCAACCCGGGCCCCGACAGATAGGTCTCGATGCAGTCCGCCCGACCACAGTAGCAGGGTCGCGGATTATGCCCCGACCGCGGCCAGGGCGCCGGATTGTGACCCCATTCACCGGCGATACCATTGGCACCGCAGATCGGCGCACCGTGCAGATACAGACCGCCGCCGCAGCCGGTACCGATGATGACGCCAAAGACGCTCTGCGCGCCCACCGCCGCACCGTCGGCCGCTTCCGACACGACAAAACAATTGGCGTCGTTCTCGAGTCGCACCGGGCGTGCAAGCCGCGCCGCAAGATCACTCTCCAGCGGCTGCCCGATCAGACATACCGTGTTAGCGTTCTTGACCAGACCGCTGGCGAGCGAGGCCGCGCCCGGAATCGCGACCCCCACGGTGCCGCGCGCATCGAGCGTGCGCTCGGCGTCGTTGACCAAAACCGTGATGGCGTCACATATCGCGCCATAGTCATCGCGCGGCGTCGCGACCCGTCGGCGCAGCACGATGTGGTCGTCACCATCGAGCACCGCCACTTCGATTTTCGTTCCGCCCAGATCGACCCCGATGCGCATGCTCATGACCTTCGTTCTCGACGCTTTGGCACCCTCGTCATGCTACTGTAGAATTCCTGCTGCCAACCCCGTCCACCCGCGTAAGCTAGAGCCCATCATGATCCCAGAAGCCGGTTATCAGCGTCATCACAGTGTGCCGGTGCAGATCGGCGCTATCACCGTCGGCGGCGATGCACCGGTGGTCGTGCAGTCCATGACCAATACCGACACCGCCGATGCGCTTGGCACGGCCAAACAAGTGCAAGCCTTGGCCGCCGCTGGCTCGGAACTGGTGCGCATCACCGTCGATACCGAAAATGCCGCGCGGCAAGTGGCGCGTATCCGTGGCCTGCTCGACGCCATGGGTTGCGCGGTGCCGCTGGTCGGCGATTTCCATTACAACGGCCATTTGCTGCTGACCAAATATCCGGACTGCGCTGCGGCGCTGGCCAAGTACCGCATCAACCCAGGCAATGTCGGTTTCGGGCGCAAGAAAGACCAGCAGTTCGCGACCATGATCGAGGTCGCGATCGCGCGCGATAAACCGGTACGCATCGGCGTCAACTGGGGCAGTCTCGATCCGTCGCTGGTGGCCAAGATGATGGACGACAACGCCAAACTGCCGCTGCCGCGTGACGCCAAGGCGGTGACCCGCGAAGCCTTGATCGTGTCGGCGCTGAACAGCGCGGCTAAGGCTGAGGAAATTGGTTTGCCGCGCAATCGCATCATCCTGTCGTGCAAAGTCAGCGACGTGCAGGATCTGATCGCGGTCTACAGCGAACTCGCATCACGCTGTGACTATGCACTGCATCTTGGTCTGACCGAGGCCGGCATGGGTTCAAAGGGCATGGTGGCCTCGGCGGCGGCGATGGGCATCCTGCTGCAACGAGGCATCGGTGACACC
>JANMJF010000693.1:0-2659 GCA_031371245.1 Pseudomonadota bacterium
CCCTCTCCCCCAAGGGGGCGAGGGGATAAGAAGATACGTGAGCGCACTTCTCTTACACCCTCGCCCCCGTGGGGGAGAGGGCAGGGGAGAGGGGGTCAATGACCAAGCATCACCACAATCGATAGAGCCCCGGCAACCACCCCGCCAGATGTGCGACCCGCACCAGTTCGCACACTGGGTAAGCGAGGATCACGAGCGTGATGTCGCGGATGCCGTTCAACACATAGCGTGGTTTAGTGGTGACTTCCGCCGGCAACATCAGCCGCGCGCCGGCGCGCGGCAACCAGCGTGGCACGCTGCGTTTGTAGGCCAGATATTCCTCGCCAAACTGCTGTTCGAGATAGGCCTCTTCGCGCGCCACGGTGCGGCTGTAATAGGCCATGATGAAACCGCACAGCAGCGCGCTGACGGTCAGACTGGCGGTGACCAGACCGACGCCGAGCGTGGCCAGCAAGGAGCCGACATAAAGCGGATTGCGCACCAGCGCGTAGGGCCCGACTGCGGCCAGTCGCTGATTTTTCCAGCCACCGATGAAGAGCGCGCAATAGACCCTGATCAGGCCGCCGCCCACGATCAAGAGATTGCCCAGCGCGACCATCGTCCGCTCCATGGCGAGGTGACGCGCGGCGCGCGGCTCGGCAAACAAGAACAGGGTGAACACAGCGAGCGCGAACCAGCGCGTGTGGCGTCCGCGTTTGCGCAGCAGTTCGACCTGCGCTGGGGTGCTGGCGGTATCGTCAGCCACTGCTGGTCTGGAAGAAACGCGCGCGCTTCAGACGCCAGACGACCAAGAACAAGGCCGTTAAGGTTGCCAGTGCGGCCAGCGGCACGGCCGCCTCACTGCGGGCATAGCCGGTGCTGGCTGCGCGCAGGCGCTCGATAGTCAACAGCAGCGCGGCGCCCGCCATCCAGAAATAGGCTGTGCCATAGTCCTTCTGCACCATGCGCTTCCAGTTCATCTGCATCGACGATACGGTGGTGGCGAGACCGCTCCAGCGCAGGGTCCAGCGTGGCACTTGCTGACAATAGGCGTCGAATTCAGCGCCGAACTTGTTGCGCAGATAATCTTCCTCGGCGACGACAATGGCGTAATACGCGCTCAGATAGAACGCCGCGCCGAGCAGGTAGACCAGCGGATGGTTATGGATCACAAACAGCCCAGCCAGGATCAGCAGATTGCCGACGTACAAAGGATTGCGGCTATGGGCGAACATGCCGCCGGTCACCAGTTTGTCGGCATGGGGTTGTTTGTTGACGCCGCCGCGCTTGATGTATTCCAAGCCGATCACGGCCGCGCGCAAGGCTTGTCCGGCAGCGGCGATGGCGACGCCCAGCACATCAAGCCAACGGTCGAGCCGCACGTCATGGCCGACCGTCACCGGTGGCAGGCCGAGCAGCAGCATCAGCAGGAAGACCGTGAAAACCTTGTTGCGATATTTGAACAGCCAGCGACCATAGCCGACCGCGAGCGAGGGCGTGCCATGGCTCACGCTATTTCACCGCCACCAGGCCATTGAAGTTATACCAGCGGAAGAATTCCTCGACCTGATTGAAACCGACATCGCGCAGCAGCGCGATATTTTCTTCGGGACGATAGGGGATCAGCACGTTCTCCAGCGCCTCGCGCTTGTTGGCGATCTCGGATTCGGAATAACCATTGCGGCGCTTCATGTCGTAGTAGTGGCGGATGAACAGGCGGTTGAACAGGCCGTTGTCGACGATGATCTTCTCGACCAGGATCAGCGCGGCCTGATCACGCATGCCGTCGTAGATACGACGGATGACACTGGCGCGATTGAGCGGACGGATGAACTGCAAGGTGAGCAGGATGATCACCACCGAGGCGTCCTCCACGACCCGATCCTGTTGCAGATCAGCGGTCACGAAATCGATGTCGCGGGTCGCGCCGCGCTGGGTGAATTTGGCGCGTGCTTTGGCCAGCATCTCGGGCGCATTGTCGACGCCGACGAAGGACACCTCCGGCGGCAGTACGGCGTCGAGATTGAGCAGCGTGGTGCCGGTCGAGCAGCCGAGGTCGTAGAGACGAGTGCGCGGCACGGCGAAGTCGTTGGCCAGTTCGACCGTCAGGCGCTGAATTTC
Organism: Pseudomonadota bacterium; assembly: GCA_031371245.1. Classification (GTDB taxonomy): domain Bacteria; phylum Pseudomonadota; class Gammaproteobacteria; genus JADJYF01. The sequence continues at coordinate 2,101 of JANMJF010000693.1, forward strand.
GTCGTACATCGGCACCGAGCGGCCGACCATGTCGTCGAATACGGCGGCGGTTTTGCCGTCGAACTGGAAATCGACGCCGGCGGTGGACGGGTCGGCGAACACGCGGTCCTGCGGGGTGCTGTCGGCGGCGAGTTCAAGACGCGGGTTTTTTGGTGTATCGCTCATATTTCCCCCGGGTGGTAGTCGCCGTGCAGGCGCAGGGCGCCCGCGATCCATGCCGCGTTGCTGTTCGGTGCGCGCGCATTCGAGCGGGGACTGGCTGTGCCAGTCCGGCGCCGATTATGCCCCAAGCGCAGCGCTAGTCGTCGATCATCACCACCAGCTTGCCGAGCGCTTTGCGCGCCGCCAGATCGGCGATCGCATCACCGGCCTTGGCCAGCGGATAATGGCCCGACACGTGGGGCTTGATTGTGCCCTGCTGGTAGAACGCCACCAGCTCGCGATTGTTCTGCTCGCTGGCAGCTGCATCGCGCTCGGTCCACGCACCCCAGAAAATACCGACGATCGCGCAGTTCTTGAGTAAGGCGAGATTGAGTGGAATACGCGGAATGCCGGCCGG
>JANMJF010000713.1:0-18367 GCA_031371245.1 Pseudomonadota bacterium
CAACCTGATGACGCTCACGCCGCAGTCAGAACATCCCGATGGTCTTGACGATCGCGATTTCGACGAATTATTCACGATCGACAAGCCGGTGGTATTCGCCTTCCATGGTTATGCAACCATGGTGCACAAGCTCACCTACCGCCGGCACACTCACGCCACGATCCATGTGCGCGGTTACACGGAGGAAGGCAGCACCACCACGCCTTTCGACATGGTGGTGTTGAATAATCTGGATCGCTTTCAGCTCGCCTTCGATGTTATCCAGCGCCTGCCGCGCCTGCACGACCAGCTCGAAATGGCACGCGCACGCTACTGGACGAGCATCGAAGAGCACAAACTCCACATCAGTGGGTACGGCGAAGATCTGCCGGGCATTCGCGACTGGCGTTGGACCGCTTGACGTCACCGCCCGCACTGCACGTACTGGTCTTCAACAGCGGCAGTTCTTCGCTGAAATTCGCGTGGCTGCGGGTCGATGGGCGGGGCGCCGTGCCGCTATTGTCGGGAGCGGCGGAGGCCATCGCCACTGAGCGCGGTCGCTTTCATGTCAGCAATCCGGAGCAGATGCTGGTCGATGAAGTGATTTTTTTTGCCGATGCAGATCAGGCACTGAGGCGCATCGTCATCGCGCTCGATGCGCACGGCCCGACCGCGCCCGACATCGTCGCGCACCGCATCGTGCATGGCGGGCCGACCTTGCGTCATCCGGTCGTGATCGATACGCAGGTACTGCACCAGCTTGAGGATGCCTGCGCCTTCGCGCCGGTGCATGGCTTGCCGGCGCTGACCGTGGTGCGGCTCGCGCGCGCCAGCTTCCCTGGCGTTCCTCACATCGCCTGCTTCGATACCAGCTTCCATGTCACCCTGCCGGCGCTCGCACGCACCCTGCCCATCGCCGCTGCGCTGCGCGAGGCGGGCATCGAGCGTTACGGTTTCCATGGCCTGTCCTGTGCCTCCATCGTGCGCAAGCTCGGCGCCACTTTGCCCGCGCGTGTGGTCATTGCCCATCTCGGCAACGGCGCCAGTCTCACCGCCATCAAGGACGGCAAGTCCATCGACACCACTATGGGTTTGACGCCGAGCGGCGGCGTGACGATGGGCACACGCAGCGGTGATCTGGACCCCGGTGTGCTCATCTACCTGTTGCGCGAGAAGCGCTACGACACGGCAATGCTTGAAGAATTGATCGACCATCGCTCGGGACTGCTCGGCATTTCCGGCATCAGTGGCGATATGCGCGAGCTGCACGCCGTAGCGGCGACGCACCCAGCGGCGCAGCTCGCCATCGCCCTGTTCTGTTATGCCGTACGTAAGCAGATAGCGGCGATGAGTGCCGCGCTCGAAGGTCTCGACCTGCTGGTATTTACCGGCGGCATCGGTGAACACGATGGCGTGGTGCGGGCGATGATCTGTGCCGGCCTGGCGTGGTTGGGTATCGCCCTGGATGAGGCGCGCAATCGCGCCGGGGGCACAGTCATTGCGACGCAAGATTCGCGCTGCGCAATACGTGTCGAGCGCAGCGAGGAAGCCGAGCAGATTGCGCTCGACGCGTGGGCCTTGTTATGCGCCGATCAAGTTCTAGCCAGCGCGCGTGTCACGCCGCCAGCCTAGGTATTTCGACCACGCGCACGATCAGGACATTGATGTGATGGGCTTGTCCGTCGTCGGTCAGCGCCACACTGCCGTCGTCCTGCACGACACCATCGAGACGCAGGCTGCTGGTGCTGAGCGTGGCATCGACGTGCGCCACCTGCTGTTCCACCACGATGTGATAGGGCGTGTCGCGATAACGATAGTCCAGCGTATAACCCGGCCAGTCCGCCGGCAGACAGGGGCTAAGGATCAGACGGCCATCGGCCACGACCAGGCCCAGCAGTGATTCCACGATCAGCCGATAGAGCCAGCTGGCCGAGCCGGTATACCAACTCCAACCGCCCCGTCCGCTGTGCGGTGCGACGCCATAGACATCGGCGGCCACCACATAGGGTTCGGTCTTGTAGGTCGCGACCGCGTCGGCGCTGAGGGTGTGATTGACGGGATTAATGATGGCCAGCAGTTGCCAGGCACGAACGCTGTCGCCGAGCTTGGCAAACGCCATCGCCGCCCATATCGCGGCGTGGGTGTACTGTCCGCCGTTTTCCCGCACACCAGGCACATAGCCTTTGATGTAGCCGGGATTGAGACTGGATTTGTCGAACGGCGGATCGAGCAATTGCACGAGGCCCAAATCGCGGCGTACGAGCCGGCGGTCGAGCGCTGCCATCGCCGCGTGCGCGCGTTCATCGGAGCCCGCGCCGGATAACACCGACCAGCTCTGCGCGATTGAATCAATACTGCATTCGGCATTGCGATGGGAGCCGAGCGGCGTGCCGTCGTCGAACCAGGCACGTAGATACCACTCGCCGTCCCAGCCGTGCAGGGCAAGATTGTCGCGCAATAAGGCGGCCTGGCTGTGACAGCGTGCGACGAAGTCCGTGTCGTCGCGTCGTTGCGCGATGGCCGCAAAGTGCGTCAGTACTTCGTGCAGGAAGAAACCCAGCCACACACTTTCGCCACGACCGTGGATACCGACCAGGTTCATGCCGTCATTCCAATCGCCCGAGCCCATTAAGGGCAGGCCATGTTCACCGTAACGCAGGCCGTGCTCGATGGCCCGTACGCAGTGCTCGTACAGTGTAGCGCTGTCGCTGCTATGACCGGGCTGGTCGTAATAGGACTCCTCGTCAGCGTTCAGCGCGCGCCCCTCAAGGAACTGTATAGACTCGTCGAGTACGGTGTCATCGCCGCTCACCTGCACATAACGACAGGTTGCCAGCGGTAACCACAGATAATCGTCGGAGCAACGGGTACGCACACCACGACCGGCTGGCGGATGCCACCAGTGCTGTACATCACCCTCGGCGAACTGCCGCCCGGCACTACGCAGTAGATGGTCGCGCAACAGGCTTGGCGCGGCATGCACCAGAGCCATGGCATCCTGTAGTTGATCGCGAAAGCCGAATGCGCCGCCAGACTGGTAATAGCCGCTGCGCGCCCACAGTCGACAGGCCTGGGTCTGATACAACAGCCAGCCGTTGGCCAGTACATCGAGCGCCGGATCGGGTGTCTGCACTTGTACAGTGCTTAGCGTCACGTCCCAATAGCGCCGTACTTTTTCCAGCGCGGCGCGCGCCGAGCCGGGCCTGCGCAGGTCTTGCGCGAGTGCGCAGGCCTGGTTCAGATCGCGCGCGGCGCCGAGTCTGAAAATAATTTCGCGTTCCTGTCCGTCGGCGAGCGTGAAGGGCACCTGGATGGCGCCGCACGGGTCGAGGTCGGCGCCGAGTCGCCCCGACAAGCGCGTGCGGGCCATGGCCTCGGGCGCCGCCAGCGAGCCGTTGCGACCGATGAATTCGGCGCGGTCGCCGCTCAAGGTACGTGACAAGTCATCGACATCGAAAAACGCTACGCGGCCTTCGAATTCGCTGTTGTAGCCATTGCGCGCGAACAGCGCGCCGCTCGCGGCATCGATTTCGGTGACGACATGCATGGCCGTTTTCGGTCGCAGATCACCAAGCACCCATTCGACATAGCCAGTCGCCGACAGGCGGCGCGTGCGGCCGCAGCCATTGCGTACTTTCAACACCGAGAATTTCACTGCCTCTTCCAGCGCGACATAGACCCACAGTTCGGAATGGATGCCACCGGCAGTATGTTCAAACACGCTGTAGCCGAAGCCGTGGCGGCTGCGGTAGGGCATCGCGCCACGCGCCGGCAGCGGCGTCGGCGACCAGTAATGCCCGCTTTCCTCGTCGCGCAGATACAGCGCTTCGCCACTGCTGGCACCGACACTGTCGTTGCTCCACGGCGTGAGGCGGAATTCGTGGGCGTTCTCGCTCCAGGTATAGGCCAGGCCGGACTCGCTCACTACCGTGCCGAAATGCGGATTGGCGAGGACGTTGACCCACGGTGCCGGCGTGGTCTGAGTGTCGGTCGTGGTGATCACATATTCGCGGCCGTCGCTGCTGAAGCCGCCCAGATCATTGGCCAACTTAAGCCCACTTGCTGCGTCTTCGCTGGGCGCCGGCGGTTCCGGCCGGTGGCTGCGGCTCGGCACCAGGCGCGGCACGCGTGAGTCGCCCGCACCGCGCAGCACGCCGCGTTTGTCGGCCAGTCCACGGTGCATCAACTGATCGCTCAGACTGCCGCGAGCGTCGCTGATGATCACCCGCGCCACGGCTTGCAGCAGAATGCGATCTTCGTTGGAGATCTGTTCGCCGAAGCGCACGAAAATGCGGCCCGCACGATCGATGGTATTGGCCTCGCCGCCGTGAGCGATGAGGCCCATGATCTGGTCCTGCAAGCGCTGGCGATAACCGGCGTGATCTTCATTCCAGATCACCAGATCGACCGCCAGGCCGCGCAGACGCCAATAGGCGTGGCACTGGATCATCTGGCGGGCGAGTTCAATGTGTTCGCTATCGGCAATCTTGAGCAGCACGATCGGCAAGTCACCGGATATCGCATAGCCCCACAAGCCCGACTGCCCACGGCGATTCTCGCGCAACAGCTGCGCATCGGCGCGCAGCGCGGCGTGCGCGAATAACACCGCGCCGGCCAGGCGGCGATAGTTCTCGACTTCTGCCTCGCCAGCATTGATCTGCCGCAAGCGCACGCCGCTGTGGGTCGCTGCCAGCTCGAAGACGCGCGAGGCCATGTGCCGGTCTTGGTACTTATCGACCAGTTGCAGGCAGGCCGCGCGGCTATCGGTGGCGCCAGTCACCCAATCGATGGTGGCGGTCTGCTCCGCTTCGAGCGTGATGCGCGCGCGGATCGCAACGATAGGATCAAGTACCGAACCGGCGCTGCCGGACAAGCACACCTCGTCATCCATGGCCCGTGGCCGGGCCAGACTGCGGCCGCGACCGATGAACTGCATGCGATCGGTTTCGTAGGACACGGTGTCGACCTCGACACCATGGGCGCACAGCAGGTGAAACATCCACGGACTCGGTTCCTCCACCGAGCGCGGTCGGCGCGTACAGAGGATGGCCTGGCGAGTCGGCAGGATTTCGGTTTGCACGAACAGATTACCGAAAGCGGGTTGCATCATGTCGGCCGCCGGTGGCGCCAGTACTACTTCGGCATAGCTGGTCAGCTCCAGCGTGCGCCGCAGCCGCGAGCGGTTGGTGATGCGCACACGCCGCAGTTCGATGTCGTCTTCCGGCGAGACCACGATTTCGGTGTAGGTCTCGATGCCATGATCGCGACGGCGGAACTCGGCCCGTCCTTCGGAAAATACCGCCTCGTATCCAGCGGCTTCGTGGCGGGTCGGTTGATGGGTGGTAGACCAGCATTGGCGTCTAGCTAGATCGCGCACATAAATGAAGCTCCCCCAGTTGTCGCAGGTGCAGTCTTCGCGCCAGCGTGTGACCGCCAGATCACGCCAGCGGCTGGAGCCGCCACCGGCGTTGGTGAGCATCACGTGGTAGCTGCCGTTCGACAGCAGATTGACTTCCGGCGTCGCGGTGTGGGGCCCGAACGGCGCCTGCATCGTGCTCGCGGTGGGGTCTTGAAAGGCGATGCCTTCGGCGTCCTGCGCGATGCCGCGATGAAAAGCGGAAATTTTCGGCACGCGCTCCTGCAGCAGCAGTAGCGTCGCCTGAATTTGCGGATCGGAAACAAAACGCCGCTGCATCGGCTGGTCGTGGAGCAGGAAATCCAGCGCGAGTAGATTCATGCCTTGATGGTGGGCCATGAAGGAACGCACGATGACACTGGCCTGGCCACGCTTGAGGCGGGCAGGGGTGTAGTCGACCGCCTCATAGAAGCCGTAACGTCCTTCCAGTCCTTCCGCTGCAAGGCGTTTGAGATTGGCGCAGGCCGCGCGCGGCGCGACCATCAGCGCCAGCACGGTGGCATAGGGCGTGATGACGGCGTCATCACCGAGGCCGCGCTTGAGACCGAGGCCCGGCACGCCAAAGGCGTGGTACTGGTAATTCAGATTTGCATCGAGCGCGTGATAGCCGGATTCCGATACACCCCAGGGTAAGGCGCGTTGCTGGCCATAGCTGATCTGGCGTGCAACCGCCGCCTGGCAGGTCTGATCGAGCAGGGTGTCGCCATAACTGGGCATGACCAGCATCGGCATCAAGTACTCGAACATCGAACCGCTCCACGATGCCAACACCGGTGCGCCACCGGCGGTTGTCAGCAGACGGCCGAGGGCGAACCAGGATTCCTGCGGCAGCTGGCCCTGGGCGATGGCGACGAAGTTACCCAGCCGCGCTTCGGAAGCCAGCAGGTCGTAATAACTGTCGTCGCGCCGGAATTCATCGACGTTGTAGCCGATAGCAAGCAGACGGCGCTCGCTGTCGTAGAGAAATTGATAATCCATAGTCGCAAAGTCGCCGGCCGCGATCGCCAATTGTTCGGTCTGGGCCAGGCGCTGGGCCGCCCGCGCCGCGCCGGTGGCGCGTAATTCCCGCCATTGGTGCAACCAGGTCTTCTCAGATTCATCGACAGCAGCGCGCAGGCGTGTATCGAGCGTGGCCAGATCTGTGCCGGCGTCGGCCACGCCGCGCAGGCTGGTGGCCGCCTCGTGCAGCTCGACGGCTGCACCGCCCGCCGCTACCGGTGACAGCGCAATCCATGGCGCGAGATACACCAGATCGTCGCGCAGATCGCGGCATTGGCGAGCAAAGGCGTGCAGCCAGTAGCGCCCATCGCCGTCGCCATGAATCGCGTCGCTGTCGTGCCCACTTTCGCTGGCCAGATCGGTGGCGCGGGTGGTCATCCACTGTAGCGTCTGCCAGGTGGCGAGCAGCGTCGCCTGCGGCGCGGCACACACCGCGTCGAGACGCTGGCCCAGTGCCGTGAGCGTGGGGCGTTGGTCTATGGCCGTGACTTCCAGCACGATCGCCAACGTATCGCGCAGCGCCGGCCACAGATGCGGCGATATCAGCGTTTGTTCGGGCAGGGCGACCAGCGCTGCGCGCAAGGTCAATAGATGACCGGCCAGATTGCCGCTGTCCACCGTCGAGACGTAACGCGTGGGCAGCACTTGCAGTGTGCGGGTGTCATACCAGTTGAAAAAATGCCCTTGATGACGCGACAGCAGCGACATAGTCGCGAAACTGTTGGCGGTGCGTTCAAGCAGGGTGCCGGTGGAAATGAAACCAAAATCGGTGGCGGCCAGATTGGCGAGCAGGCTCAGTCCGATATTGGTCGGCGAGGTGCGATGGGCGACGATCGGGCCCGGCTCCTGCTGATAATTGTCGGGTGGCAACCAGTGATCGGCCGGGCCGACCCAGCGCTCGAAGAATGCCCAGGTCTTGCGTGCAATGCGCCGCAGAAAGAGCGTCTGCTCGATGCTCAAGGGCGGCGCACGGTGCGTCAGTGGCCGACTCAGCCACCACGCCAGCAGCGGTGCCACGAGCCACAGACTGGCCAGCGGTGCGGCGCTGATGGCGACCGCCGGGCGCAAGGCCACGCAGAGCAAGACAGCCGCGCCGGTAGCGGGCGCAATCCACATGCGTCGATAGGCGGCGCCCAAGCCCGCCTGCCCATTTGTCATTGACAGGGTCGAGATCTGCCACTCCAACAGCGCGCGTTGTGAGATCAGCATGCGCCATGCGGTGCGCAGCATGGCCTCGAGCGTGAACAGTGCTTCATAGGGCAGGCATACGAGATAGAAGCCCGCCAGCATGAAGCGACGTCGGCTTGCGTACGCGCTGGCGAGCAGATGCGCGCTGAGCAACTCGTGGGTAGCTTTACGACTGACATCGAGCAGGGTCATCAAAGCCGGCGGCAGCAGCGCGATGCCGAGCACGGTGAGGGTCCATAAGCCCGCCCTCGGCAGGACGGTCCAGCCGAATACCAGCAATACCAGCAGCGCAAGATGGGCGAGATGACGGCGCAGATTGTCGGCGATTTTCCAGCGCGACAAGGCCGACAGGGGATTCGCTTGGGGTTGACCGTCGGGCCCGGGCACCCACGGCAGCGCCCAGTGAGCTATCTGCCAGTCGCCGCGTATCCAGCGCTGTTGGCGGCGTACATCGGCGGCATAGCTGGCCGGATAGTCCTCGTAGAGAAAGACATCGTTCAGTAAGCCCGCGCGCGCGTAACAGCCTTCGAGCAGATCGTGACTGAGAATGCGATTCACCGGCAGGCGATCGGCCAAGGCGCGCTCAAAGGCATCGACATCGTAGATGCCTTTGCCAATGAACGAGCCTTCGCCGAATAAATCCTGATAGACATCCGAGGCCGCGCGTGTGTAAGGGTCAATGCCGGCTTCGCTGCTGCACAGTTGCGCATAGTGGGATCGATTGGCCGCCGCGAGGCTGGCCGCCATGCGCGGTTGCAGGATGCCGTAGCCGCCGCTTACCCGGCCTCGTGCGGGGTCGTAGCGTGCCTGGTTGAGCGGGTGGGCGAGAGTGCCGACCATGGCGCGCGCTGCGTCGCGCGGCAAATGAGTATCGGTGTCGAGGGTGATGACGTAGCGTATCGGTGCCAGCGCGGCGATGTCACCGACTTGCAAGGCGAACAATGGCTGTTCGGCGCCGCGCAGCAAGGCATTCAGATCGGCGAGCTTGCCGCGTTTACGCTCAAACCCCATCCACACCCCTTCGCCCGCGTTCCAGCGCCGTGGCCGGTGCAACAGAAAGAAGCGTTCGCCGTCGGCGCTGCGATATTTTTCGTTCAAGGCTTCGATGCCATTGCGCGCGCGGCGCAACAGCGGCTCGTCTTCAGCCAGCGTTTCGTGCGCGGCATCGACGCAGTCGGTGAGCAGAGCGAAATGTACTTGTGGGTCTTGATTGCCGAGAAAATGCACCTCGATAGTTTCCAGCAGCGCATCGACACCCGGCAGATCAGCAAGCATCGTCGGCACCACCACCAAGGTCCGCATCGCAGGGGGTACGCCGCGGCTGTAGTCCATGCGCGGCAGCAGCCGGGGCACGGCGATCAAGGTCACAAACCAGTTGACCATGGCCGCTGCGAATTGACTGGCGCCGAATAATACGGGCAGCGCGACCAGCGCCAGCGGCCAGCCGTGTACTCCGCCACGGCGCGCGTGCATCATCAAGACGGCACCGAACACTGCCGTGAGGAGCGCCAGTGTGCCGAGCATCAGGCTCAAGGGTTTGCACGCCAGCCAGCGTCGCAGCCGCACGGTGGTGGGCACGCGAAATGCCAGCGTCACTTCGAGTGTGCGCAAACCTTCATCGATGAGATAGAAGCCGAGATGGGCGCGGTGTGGCTGGTCTGGTGTCTCGACGCTGGCGCGACGCGCCAGTTCGACGGCACCACGGGCGACCGCCGTTTCGTCGCGCCGCGCGCCGCGCGCCAGCCGCTCGATGACGTGTCGATAACGATCGCGGGTGGCGAAATCCATGCGTGCGTAGACGCCTTCAGGATCGCTGCGCAGCGTCTGTTCGACCAGACTGCGTGCCTCGACAAAACTGCGCCAGTCCATTGCGCCGAGGAAACGCAGACTGCCGATGCTGCGGCTGATGGACACCTGGTCGGCAGCCTGCTGCTGAGTTTCCGACTGCACCAGTTGTTCGATGGTCAGACTGGCCTCGGCAAGGCGCTGTTCTATCCAGTTCAAGGCCAGCGCGAGCGCCGCGCCATGGCCCTGCAGATGACGCGCCAGTTCGGCGACGAAGGCGCTGACCATGGGCGGATCCGAGCGCGCCATATCGGCGATCACCAGGATCAGACTCTTGGGATCACGGGCCGCCACGTCCAGCATCTGACTGGCCCACTTGTGGGCCTGATTCAAGTGCAGGCGCGCGGCGGTGATGCGCGCGCCGACGCGCCGCAAGTTCTCGATCAGCGCGAGGCGCAACATGATCGGAATGGCCCACAGTTCGCCGAGCGTCAAGGGCGTGATGGTCTGGTAGGCCGCCACGAAGCGATGCAGCGCTTCGCCATCAATGCGGCCATCGCCGTGCGAAATCGCTTCAAGTGCCAGATCGTAAACCCGCGGCAGACCGCGTGATGGACCTTGCGCCAGGCGTGGCAGCTCGCGACTGTAGGCTTTGGGCAGATGCTGTCGAGCGGTACGGATCTGACCCTCGATAAGATAATAGTTGTCGAGCAGCCATTCACCAGCCGGTGCAATCGGCAAATGATCTTTGACGGCAGACATGAGCAAGTCACAGGTAGCGCTCAAGACCGTCTGGTTGGCCTCCAGGCGTTGCATCAGCACACCGGGCGTGCCAGCGCCATCGAGCACATGGGCGCGCGCCAAGGCCTGGCCGTGTTGCTCCATCTGGTCGGCGTTGAACAATTCCGCGCGCAGCGGTGGTGGGTTGTCCTGGCCGCGCCGCTGCGCGAAAGCAGCGCGCCAGCGGTAGACATGCGCAGTAGCGGCATGCGCCACGGCGCGAAACGGGCTTTTACGGGTCATCTTGTTCCATTCATCGCAAGTCGGAGTGCGCCGGTGTGATGTCACAGGCACGCGCCGCACTATGGTCTGGGCGATGCGCGACTTGCGGCGCGGGGAAAATCATCACAGACCCATCGTTGTATACGGCGCCCGCCCCGCGCCCTCCGTCTGCCAGCGCACACAAGCAGCGCAGTGCTGGCAAGTGGACTTGTAAGCGGTAGAGCGAACAGATTTTGCGCGGGTGACGCAACATAGTCCGGCCCTGCGCAGCACATGCCCATTACGACAGGACGAACACTCCATGCCACACCAACTGCCGCCCTTGCCCTATGCCATTGATGCTTTGGAACCGTGCATCGACGCGCGCACCATGACGCTCCATCACGATATGCACCACGCTGCCTATGTGGCGGCCCTCAACGCGGCCTTGGCTGCGGCGCCGGCGATGCTGCGTGACAAAACGCCGGAATGGCTTTTGATCAATTTAGGCAAAGTGCCGGAAGCGAACCGCACGGATATTCGCCACCAGGCCGGTGGCCACCTCAATCACAGTCTGTTGTGGACGAGCATGTCTCCAGGCGGCGGCGATGCGCCGGGCGGTGTGCTGGCTGCGGCTATCGAGCGTGATTTCGCCAGCATCGACGCTTTTAAGACCCAGTTCGAACAGGCCGGCGTCAAGCATTTCGGTGTTGGCTGGGTATGGCTGGTCACAGGACCGTCGCCGGCCACGAGTCTGCGCATCATGACCACCGGTGAACACGACAATCCGCTTGCCCACGGCTATCAACCGCTGCTGGTGAATGACCTATGGGAGCACGCCTATTACCTCAAGCACGAAAACCGTCGGCCGGCCTATTTGCATGACTGGTGGTCGGTGGTCGATTGGCAGGCGGTCAGCGCGCGATATGCGAGTGCGCTGCAAAGCGATCGACAGCAGCAGCAAACGCACGCCGCGCCACGCCTGGATCTGTCGCGGTAGTCACACCGACGGCATCCATTCACCCCTCCATGGAGATAGACATGAACAACAAAACATCCCTGACGGATGTGCAGACTCTGCGTAAACAAGCGCGAACGCACCTCGATGAAGGCGCAGTCACGGCCGGCTATGCTGCCGATCGGCTGGAAGTATTGAAGCTGCTCAATGAGGCCTTGGCTACCGAGATGGTGTGTGTATTGCGTTATCGGCGTCATCACTTCATGGCGCGCGGCATCCACTCCAAGGGCGTGGCCGAGGAGTTCCTGGTGCACTCCAACGAAGAGCAAGGCCATGCCGACCGACTCGCAGAGCGGATCGTGCAACTGGGCGGCGAACCCGATTTTGACCCCGATGGGTTGACCACGCGCAGTCACGCGGAATACGTAGCGGCCGGCACCCTGGTCGAGATGATCAGGGAAAACCTGGTCGCCGAACGCATTGCCATCGACAGCTATCGGGAAATGATTCAGTACCTCGGTGATGGCGACCCCAGCACTGGCCAGCTGCTGCGTGACATTCTGCTGGTCGAAGAAAAGCACGCCGACGAACTGTCGGATTTTCTGGTGGGGCTGCCTTCATCGCCCTAAAAAAGTTGCTTGATCACCAATGTATGCCAGCGCACCGATGCCCCGATGACCTGAGCCCAGAATCTGAACACGGAGCGATGCCATTGTCGCAAGAGACGATGGCATCGGCCTCGGGCCGTTCGCCGCTGCCAAGCAGCGGTGGAGTACGACCCGCCTTCTCATTACCGTATTTAATTCAAATTCGAGCGGCGGCCAGGGCAGCAGTATCGAAGAGGTAGGCATCATGAAAAGTCAATTTTTACGTGTGCTGTTCTCCACCATGCTGATGGTCGGCGTGGCCGGCTGTGCGTCCCAGGGCGGTCGCCCCAGCAGCGGTATCGATCCGTTCTGCGCGGCGGTGGGTGGCGTCATCGGTGGTGGCAGTGCGGCGATCATCTCCCTCGCCGCCGGCCCGATAGGCGCCGGCGTTGGTGTCGGCGCCTTGCTCGGCGCGCTGGCTTGTCACGATCGGGAATCGACCACGACAGTCGCAGAGGCCAGCAGCAACGAAGTGCGTCCAGCGGTGGCCGCTGCGCCGCCTGCGCCGGCCATGGCGCGCGATATCGACAGCGACGGCGATGGCGTCATCGACCGCCTCGATCGCTGTCCAGGTACGCCTGCGGGCACCAAAGTCGATGCCAACGGTTGCCCTGATCTGTTACTCACCCTCACCGGCATCAACTTCAAGTTTGACAGCGCGGCCATCGCACCGAACTCTAGCGAGATCCTCGATCGGGCAGTCGCGACACTGAAGGAAACCCGTGATGTCACGGTGCGTATCGAAGGTCATTGCGACAGCACCGGTAGCGAGGCCTACAACCTCAAGCTCTCGGAGCGGCGTGCCAACGCGGTGCAATCCTATCTGGTGCAACACGGTATTGCCGCAGAACGGCTGAGCACAGTGGGCAAGGGCGAGGGTCAGCCCATTGCTTCCAATGACAACGAAGAGGGTCGTTTCCAGAATCGACGCGTCGAGTTTCATGTGGCCGGTGAGGCCGCAGTGCCACCGAGTGCCAGTAGTGGATCTTCGACGATGCCAGCGCAACCGCTCAGCGCTCAATAGTCCGGGCTGCCCGCCGCGCTGGCCCGGTGTGAGCCGGCAGCCAGCGCGGTACGGCAGATCATTGCGCGTTGGCACGCACCCATAGCCAGCGCGCGACAGCCGCAGCAACGAAGCACGGTCATGATCATATTTATCGTCGTTATTTCGCTGGCCACTTATTACGCGTTGCGTGCATGACGCGCGCAGATAAACCCCTCGTCGACGCAGTAGCGCGAGCGCTCAACGGGCGGTGAAAAAGACTACCCGGTTACGGCCGCCGCGCTTGGCCCGGTACATCGCGCTGTCGGCACACCGCAGCAGCGTCTCGCCATCGCGACCATCGCGCGGGTAGAGGCTGATGCCGATGCTGGCGGTGATCTCTAATTGGTGACTATCGATCGCATAGGGTGCGGCTAGGGTACGTAGAATCGTGGCGGCACTGGCCGCCGCGTCTGCGGCCCCCTCGACTTCGCTCAGCAGTACCACGAACTCGTCGCCGCCTTGGCGGCACACGGTGTCGGAGGCACGCACGCCAGCTACCAAGCGGCCAGCGACCGAGCGCAGAAGCTGATCACCGCAGCCATGACCGAGGCTATCGTTGATGCATTTGAAGCCGTCCAAATCAAGGTAGAGCAGCGCGAACAGCCGTTTATGTCGACGCGCCACTACGATGGCACTGGCCACGCGCTCGCTGAACAGTAGGCGATTGGGTAGATCGGTCAGGGCGTCATGTTGCGCAAGATGGGTCATGTCACGCGCATTGGCGCGCAGTCGACTGACATCGCGGAACACAATCACCGCGCCTGACACTTGTCCGTCCTGGGCACGAATTGGCGCGGCGGAGTCCTCGATCAGATATTCATAGCCGTCCTGGCGCACCAGCAGGCAATTGGCCGTCAGTTCGACCGTGCGATTTTCCTGTAGCGCGCGCAGCAGCGGGTGCGGCACGGGCAGACGGCTCATTTCGTCGATGAGTCGGAACACCGCCGCGAGTGGTTTGCCGAGTGCGTCGCTGCAAGCCCAACCGGTCATGATTTCAGCGACGCGATTCAGATAGCTGACGCGTCCCTCCATATCGATACTGAGCACCGCGTCGCCGATGGAATCGAGGGTGATGGCAGCGCGTCGTACGAGCTCGTCGCCGGCGACCTCATGGGCGTGCCTCTGTATGGCGCTATGGACCAGACGTGACAGCCGCCCGGGCGAGAAATCGCTCGCGAGCACATAGTCCTGTGCGCCACAGCGCAGGGCCTCGACGGCTTGTGACTCATCGTCGTCCCTCGCCAGGACGATGATGGCCGTGCCAGGCGCAGCCGCACGCAGCAGGCCGCAGCGCTCGCCAGGGTCGGCTTCCGGAGTCATGCCATCGTAGAGCAGGGCGGCGAAGTGATGGTCTGCCAGCAGCGGCAGCGCTGAAGCCACGTCACGCGCGGCGGTCACGCGATAGCAAACTTGCGCTGGCGCGGCCAGATTAACCACGACGCGCTCTACCATCGTCGCCGAGCGCGTGATGACCAACACCTCACAGGCCGGCGCTGGCAGTACACACGCGTCCCTGCCCGGCAATGCCCGTTCTTGACTGATGATCTGTCCCATCGTCGTTACTTTGCGATCCACGGAAATTGCGCTCCGTGCGATATCGCACGGAGACGGAAAATGAATAAGGGCACGGTCGTCTTTTTTGCCGAATAGACTACGCTTGAACGAGAGGGCGGAAACTATTTGGCGTATCACGGCATCTACCAAGGCACGGTGGGTGTATCCCCCGCAAATGGCGTAGTCCCTATGCGCCGATGGCTTTCGTGCCGAACTTTCGACAGATCACCGGAGCCGATATGCAGTTGCCGCCACTTAATCACCTTCTCGCCGCGCTGCCGGTAGACGTACAGACGCGAATATTTCCCGTGCTTGAGCTTATTCCTCTGCCGCTCGGCAAGGTCCTGTACGAATCCGGTGATGCATTGCGCTATGTCTATTTCCCGACCGACGCCATCGTCTCGCTGCTGTACGTCATGGAGTCGGGCGCCTCGGCCGAAATTTCCGTGGTCGGCAACGAGGGTCTGGTCGGCGTGGCCGTTTTCATGGGCGGCGAGAGCACGCCCAGTCGCGCGATTGTGCAGAGTGCCGGCTCGGCTTATCGACTGGCGGGACAGTTGATCAAGGACGAATTCAATCGCCATGGCGACCTGCTCATGCTCATGTTGCGCTACACCCAGGCGCTTATCACTCAGATGGCCCAGACCGCAGTGTGCAACCGCCATCATTCCATCGATCAACAGTTGTGCCGCTGGTTGCTGTTGTCGCTCGATCGACTGCCGGACAACAGACTGGTCATGACCCAGGAATTGATCGCCAACATGCTCGGTGTACGCCGCGAAGGCGTGACCGACGCTGCCGGCAAGCTGCAACATCTGGGTGTGATTGAGTACAGTCGCGGCCATATCACGGTGCTCGACAGAGCGCGCCTCGAGACCTTGAGCTGCGAATGTTATGGCGTGGTGAAAAAGGAAACCGATCGACTCTTGCCGTATCTGCATGGTCCGGCAGCGCGTCGCACGGTCGGCTGACGACTTGGTGTGCGTGCCGGTCTTCGGTCGCACAAATCCATTAGTGAACGTGGGATGCCGCACCTACAGCAGCGTAATAAGCCCCTAGCATGCGCTCTGAGTCTGGCTGAGATCGGTACCGTCCGCGCAGACCCATGACGGCATGATTTGTCATCCGTCAGAGCGTGACAAAAATGAAAAAGATCCGCCTAATCACCTGCGCTATCGCGCCGCCGTCTGTGGAGTCGTCCAATGCAAACAGCCCCTTATATGCAAACCAAAAACGCCGACTTCGTGCGCAACTTCCTCAGCACTGCGATGCGCAAGCAGTTCGCCACCAAAGCGACCATCGTCAGCCAGGGCGATGTGTCGCGGGATTTGTTCTTCATTCTTAGTGGCTCGGTTACTTTCAGGCTCGAGACTCCGAGCGGCCGCGAGATCGTGCTGGCGATGGCCCATGCCGGTGAGTTCTTCGGCGAAACGGGTCTGTTCCAAACCGCCGCCCTGAATGCCTGGCGAGTGCGGGCGCGCAGTCTGTGTGACGTAGCTCTGCTCAGCCACGCGCAGCTACACCGTGATGCGCCGCTGCGCGCAGGCCTGTGGCCGATGCTCACTGCACAATTGGCGGCGCGGCTCGATACGCTGCAGAGGAAAACTGGCGAAATGGCCTTTTACGATGCGCAGGCACGGGTCGCCAGCGCCTTGCGCGATCTCGGCAATGCCCCCGATGCGCGGCCGCATGCCGATGGCAAAGCAATATGCGTGACCCGCATGGAGCTGGCGTCCATGGCGGCGGTATCGCGGGAGGCGGTGGGGCGGATATTGGTGCGGCTCGAACAGCAAGGCACCATCCGCGTGAAGGGACGCGCAATGGTCGTGCTCAAAGCCGCTGAGTTCCCTACGCGAAACATCCCCATGCGGCCCACACGTGTCTATGCAGGCGTGCCCGCCATGGCGGGCGGCTAAGACGACAGCATCGTTCGCACCGTCATCACCAGGGAGATCAAGCTCAACGTGGAAACCAGCAATGTATTGCGCGGCGTTTCACCGGTAGTAGTGATGCTCGCGCTCGCCAGTGCATTGAGTGCCTGCTCGCCAACGGTGAGGGTGGAAGCACCGCAAGAACCGATCACCATCAATCTCAACATCAAGCTTGATGCCGATGTGCGCGTCAAACTGGAGAAACAGGCCAAAGACGACGTTGCGACCAAGCCGATTTTTTAGGATCTATGGGATGAACAGCAAATTCCTCATGTCGAAGACGGTCGCGTTCACGTTGGCAGCTTTTGCCAGCGCGGTGCTGCTAAGTGGCGATGCCTTTGGCGACGAGCGTCCGCTGGATGCACCCCGTGCGCAAGGCCTGATCGGCGAACGCTACGATGGTTACGCGTTGGTGCACGACGCACACGCGAGCGAGGCTGTCCGCGCCCTGGTGGAAAAAATCAATGGCGAACGTCGCCAGGTCTATGCAAGCCAGGCGACATCGACCGGTGCGCCGGTGGCAGAGGTCGGCAAGGTCTATGGCTTACAGATCCTGCAGAAGGCGCCTGCCGGCACCTGGTTGCAGGGTGCGGACGGTCGCTGGAGGCAGAAATAGCGCGCCCGAGCAGCACCCTCAACGCAGATCTAAAGGAAAGAACAAGCTGATGCCCGGCGATTGACGTGGCGCGTAATAGACTGGTGGCGGCACATAGACTGGCTGCGAATAGATATAGGGCTGTGGGTAGGCCGGTTGGTACTGATAGCCATAGTCGCGGGCACGCCACTCACGGTGGTGGTAGCCATCCCAGTCGCCATCGCCGTGCTGCTCATGCCGGTCGTGACCGCGACCACGATGGTGATCCTTGTCAGCCACTGCCGGCGTTGTCGCCAGGCTTGCCAGCCCCGCCGCCAGTAAGGCAGCGAACAACAGCGTAGGGCGGCGGTTCCGGCGCGTTTGGGTGACGAAAGCTTGTTTTAACATCGTGAGTTGTCCTTGCGGGGCGATGCGCGCAGCCTGGGTGCGCTGTCGAGTGGGCTCGTGGTTAGACATAGCTATGGCGCTTACTTCGCCGCAGAGGTCTTGCTGGCGGCAGCGGCTTCATTGCCGCCCTGTGCTCGCTCACCTTCGCGGAACAGCAGGTCGGCCTGCTTTTTCTGGGTGGCCGACATCGCGGTGTAGAGTTTGCTGAATGCTGGCGTGAGCTTCTTGATGCCATCGGCATGAGCCGCACTGATGTCGCCATACGACTTGAGGTCATCGACCGCGCTGACTTCGCTGGCATGGTCGACGCGTAGCTGAGTGAGTTTGTCCATGGTCACGGCGTTGTCACGCATGATAGTCGCGACGATCTTCCATTGCGTTTCCTGGGCCGGCTGGATAGCCAAACGTTTATGCAGGTCTTTGACGCGCAGCTCGGCTCTGTCTTCATGGGCGTCGCTGTCCGCGGCGAAAACTATCACGGGCGCCACAGCCAAGGTCGCGGCCAGCATGGTAGCGGTGATATTCCTGCGGATTGCACTAAACTCAAGTGGGCGTAGGGTCATGGCTTGTTCCTGATAATGTTGCATGGGCGCGTGTCCAGTGTCGGACTCAGCACAGTCCTCGTTACATCATCCTCTGCCGCTTTTACGCTGCGCACCGTTCGCTACAACGCTTACATCCGTGCCTGATGATCGAAACACTGGCCGTTCGCTTCTATGTGTCGCGCCGAACTGAATGACGCGCCTGGGAATGACACCATTCAAGCTGTCTATGCAAGGAAAAATGACATGACAACTAGAACAATAGTAGCGCTCGCCTTAGCGGCCGCGATGGGTGGTTCGATCACAGCGGCAGCTGCAGCGGATATGGATTCGGATCGCGCTCATCCCAAAGAATTTGTT
>JANMJF010000751.1:0-2210 GCA_031371245.1 Pseudomonadota bacterium
TGATCCTTGTTCAAGGTTCGAGGATGATGTCTTTGTAGCTGCCGCCGGCGGGGATCATCGGATAGACGTTCTGCTCCTGATCGACAATCACGTCGACCAGATAGGGCTGCTTGGGATCTTCGAGCATGCGCCCATAGGCCGCCACCAATTCGGCGCGGGTGCGCACGCGCTCGGCGCTGACGCGATAGCCGGCCGCGATGGTGACGAAATCAGGATAGATGTCGTCATCATCGCGGCGCTTCACGGCCATCGGATCGCCCAGCGACGATTCGGCGCGATGACCGCCGTAGATCATGTCCTGCCACTGCCGCACCATGCCTAGCCACTGATTGTTGATGCACACGATCTTCACGCCGATGCCATAACGATGGCAGGTGGAGAGTTCGTGGATGCTCATATTGAGACTGCCATCGCCGTCGATATCGATGACCATGCGCTCGGGTGCACCGACCTTGGCGCCGATCGCCGCCGGCAGGCCATAGCCCATGGTGCCAAAGCCTGAACTCGACAAAAACGAACGCGGGTGTTTGATCGCATAGTGCTGCATGGCCCACATCTGATGCTGGCCGACACCGACCGTGATCAAGGCCTCGCCCGCCGTCATGTCCGATAACAGCGCGATCGCCGCCGGCCCGCCCAAGGCTGCGCGCTCGCGCACGATCAGCGGCTGGGTGCGCTTGAGTTCATCCAGATAAGCCCGCCATGGGCCGCACTCACACGGCTTGACCGCGTGCACCAACTGTTCGAGAGCGATACGCAGATCGGCTCCGATGCCAAGGGTGACGACTTTGTTCTTGTTGATCTCGTTGCGATCGATATCGATATGGATGATCTGACCGTGCTTGATGAACTCCGCGACATTGCCAGTCACACGATCATCGAAACGCACACCGAGCGCGATGACCAGATCGGCCTCGTTGACTGCGACATTGGCCGCATAACTGCCATGCATACCGAGCACGTGCAGCCACAAGGGGTGGCCGGCCGGCACCGCACCGAGTCCCATAATGGTGGTGGTGACCGGACAGCCTAGTTTTTCCGCGAGCGCGACCAGTTGCGCCTCGGTGCCGCTGCTGACGATGCCACCACCGGCGTAGATCACCGGCCGCTCGGCTTCGGCGATCATGCGCACACATTGTTTCAAGAGCGGTTCGGCGATGCCGCCGATGGGCGCTTCCGGCGCGTCGATCACGGCCGGCACGCGCGGCGCCACATAACGCCCTTCCGGATCGCGCGGCACATGCTGCTGAATGTCCTTGGGCAGGTCGATCACTACCGGTCCGGGACGATTACCGCCCGCCAGCGCGAAGCCGGTGCGGACCACGCGCGGAATATCGACGACCCGTTCGACCTGGATGCTGGCCTTGGTGATGGGGCGCGTGATGGCGCAGATATCAGCTTCCTGAAAAGCATTCTTGCCGAGCAGATGACTGGGCACATTGCCGGTGATGGCCACCACCGGCGTCGAATCACTGTGGGCATCAGCCAGCCCCGTGACCAGATTGCAGGCGCCTGGGCCCGACGTCGCCAGACACACACCGATGCGCCCGGTGGCGCGTGCATAACCCTGCGCTGCGTGCACCGCGCCCTGTTCGTGCTCGGTGCGGTAACAATAGATGCCGAACTCTTCCAGCACATCGAAGATCTCGAGATTCGCGCCGCCGGGATAGCCGAACAGGCTGTCGACCCCTTCGGCCTTGAGCGCGGCGGCGAGGATCTGCGCGCCGCGCCGTGCGATGGCGCGGTCTTCGGCGCGTATCGCCGACATCGGTGCGCCGGTCACTGAGGGCAGATCGCCATAGGTGACGTTGTCGGCGTTGTGAGGTTCTGACTCTTTCTTCATGGCGCTCTCTTTAGTGTAAGCAGACGGGTCGTCATGGCCTTACTCATTTCAGCGCGTGGGCAGACGCAAGACTTGCTTGGCGATGATATTGCGTTGTATTTCATTGCTGCCGCCATAGATGGGCGTGGGACGCGCATTGTAATAAGGGCTCAGCACATCGATAGTCTGGGTGCCGAAGCTCGCCGCGCCAACACGTGCGCCGGCCGCGCCGGCACATTCCACAATAAATTCACTCAGGCGCGAGAATGTTTCGCTGGCAAAGATCTTCAACAGCGAGACATCGGCACCGAGCGTCTCGCCACGCTTCATGAGCGTCGCGAATTCTTTGTATAAGGACTCCAGATCGGCGACGTCCAAGCCGTAGGCC
>JANMJF010000765.1:0-5422 GCA_031371245.1 Pseudomonadota bacterium
CTCGCGCGGTGCAAAACCGAGCCAGTGTCGCAGGCGTCGCCACGCCGACAGCAGCTGCCACACCAGGGCCAAGGCAACGATGCAACAGGTCATGGGTGCAAGCCCGGCAATCGAGGCCGTCGTGCACAAGGGCATGCCTTGCCGATCATCGGCTCACCATCGCAGCACGCGCGGCGCGATGCCGGCACGCGGCAGCACACCGGCAGTCGACGGTCGCAGGCATCATGTGACGGTCTCCCCATCAGGCGCGTCCCCTCGCGTGTCGAGCGGCACACGCTGGCCGCCATTGGCTCGCAAAAAAATGCTAGCGGCGCACAACGAACCGGACAAGGTAGCGTACTGACAATCGTTGTTACTTTGGTGACATGGTCATCTGACCAGATTGCGTCCTCGTCTAAGGTCATGGCTAATGGACTCGACCGCGACATCGACCACTGCAACAGGATGAAAAGACTGTTTATGCTGCACCTCAATTCGATGCAGCCTGGCGCAAGGGATCTCGTATGACCGTCACACCGTTTAGCGTCAACGTTCCGGATGCCGAACTCGCCGATCTGCGCGAGCGCCTGCGCCGCACGCGCCTCGCACCGGAGTTTGGTAATGACGATTGGCGTTATGGCGCCAATGGTGATTATCTGCGCGAGCTGTTGCGGTATTGGGAGAGCGACTATGACTGGCGCCAGCACGAGCGCGCCATCAACAGCGTGCCGAATTTCAAAACGTCCATTGATGGCGTGCCGATCCATTTCATTCATCAGAAAGGCAAAGGTCCGCAGCCGATTCCACTGATCCTCAGTCACGGCTGGCCTTGGACATTTTGGGACTGGCACAAGGTTATCGGGCCGCTGAGCGATCCCGCCGCGCACGGCGGTGACGCGGCCGACGCATTTGATGTGGTCATACCGTCGCTACCGGGCTACGGCTACTCGAGTCCGCTCGAGACCACTGGCATCAATTTCTGGCGCACTGCGGATCTATGGGTGACGCTCATGCGCGACGTGCTTGGCTACGATAAGTTCGCGGCTGGCGGCGGCGACTGGGGCGCGATCCTCACCGCTCAGTTGGGCCATCGTTACGCCAGGCATTTGATCGGCATATATTTGCACCTGATGGTGCCGTTGGATGTCTTCAATGCGCCATTTCCGGGTGCCGAAGTGTTTGCGCCTGAAGAGATGGCGCTGCATGAGCGTAACCAGAATTTCTTTGCGCGCGAGACCGGTTACTCGGCGCTGCAGGCAACCAAACCGCAGACCCTGGCTATTGCACTCAATGATTCGCCCGCCGGCCTCGCCGCCTGGATAGTCGAGAAGCGCCGCACCTGGAGCGACTGCGGCGGCGACGTCGAGCGCCGCTTCAGCAAGGACGATCTGCTGACGACATTGTCCATTTACTGGCATACGCAGACCTTCGGCACGTCCGCGCGCTACTACTATGAGTGTGTCAACAATCCTTGGCGACCCACGCACACGCGCAGCCCGGTGGTCGAAGCGCCAACGGGCATCGGTGTGTTTCCAGATGAGGTCGTGCTGCTACCGCGCAGTTGGGCCGAGCGCTACTACAACCTCAAGCACTGGACCGCGATGAAGTCCGGCGGCCATTTCGCGCCGATGGAAGAGCCGCAAGCGCTGGTCGAAGACATTCGCAAGTTCTATCGCGGCCTGCGTTGAACGGGGCGTGAGGCGCGCTGCCGAGGCCAACGTTGGCCGGGCTTGCCTGCGAACGGTGCGCGCCCCCTTGTCTCACGCTACGAAGCGCGGCATCACCTGTGCCGCGAACAAGCGCATATGCGCGCGAATATCCGCCACCGCCATCCCCGCCGATGGCGTCACACAACAGAAGTGCGTGATGCGACTACGCGACGTGCGCGCCGCGAGCGGTAACACTGACGGTGAGTAGCCGTCCTCGACGAAGTGATGCTCCGACAACCAGATGTGGTCATAGCCCAGTGCTTCGGACTCGACGCATAAATCAAGATGAGCACGATAGAACGCAGGCCAGGGCTGGCGGGAAAATTCCGGATTACGAAAGGGCCACAGCAGACCAAACTTGAGCGCCATACGATTTCTCCTCTGAACGCGGTGGGCATATTGCCCGACAACCTGAGGACCCTGGTCGAGATTATCTTTACACTCGGCTGTTCGTGAGCGGCAACGGAACGACGCGCACCCCCGGTCTCTCCGGCGCGCGTGTCCGTGCCTGCCAGCTCAGTTCATCTTAGGCGCAGGATAGGCGTTGTTCGGATTGGGCTTGCCGTCACGCGTGGCCTGGGAATAATCACCGAACAGCCCATCGCGCGCTGCCACCGCCGCCGGCACACCGGCCTGCTGCGCCAAATCGATGAAGGCTTGCGCTTCCGGCGTGTTGCGCATCAGGCCGTCAAGCACCGAACCCAGCAACTGGGTCGACTTCAAGCCCATGTTCTCGTAGGCCTGATTGACGACGAGCTTCATGCATGCGAGCTGGGAGAGCGGAATAGAGGCCAGTTCGTTAGCGAGCTTGTAAGCCTCGTGCTCCAGATCTTCGAACGGCACGGCCTTGTTGACCAGGCCACATTGCGCGGCCTCGATACCCGACAACGGCCGCCCGGTCAGCGCCAACTCCTTAGCCTTGGCGAGCCCCAGACGATGCACCCACATGCCGGCGTGATGGCAGCCCCACATACGTGAATACGGCGTGCCGATGCGCGCGTCCTCGCTCATGATCACGAGGTCGGCGCACAGCGCCAGCTCGCTGCCGCCGCCGAGTGCCCAGCCGTGCACCATCGCAATAACGGGCTTGGGGCTGTGCCAGAGACTCATGAACTTCGCCACCCAGCCGGTGACCGGCGAACAGGTCATGACGAAGTCCTTGCCCGGGTCCCACTTGCCGCCGGTGGTCAGCCCGTTGTCCCATTGATGGAAGCCGCCGCTGAAATTGAAGCCGGCACAGAACGCGCGCCCGGCGCCGCGCAGCACGATGACCTTGATGGTTTGATCACGCACTGCCTGCGTCACCGCAGCCTCGATTTCGTCGGTCATGGGCGGCACGATGGTGTTCAAGTCCTCGGGCCGATTGAGGGTGATGGTCGCGATCGGGCCGTCGCTAGCGTAGACCAGTGTTACGTAGTTCATCGTCTGCATCACTTCTGTTTAGTGGTGGTCGAGCGTTGCGCTCAGGCGCCGCGACGCGTGCGCGCCGGCGGACGCGGCGGCGCGGGACGGCTGCCCTTGGCGAAGCGGGCCATGCCGGCCATAGCCTCGGCCAATACCGGTCGTGCGTGCGGCGATGCTCAAATAATTCTTTCATCCCTTTGAGATTGGCGCCGGCACAAAGAGTGACGTTACCGGCACCGGCGATCACGAGTACCTTCTGCTGGTGATCGGCGCCGAAGTCGATGATCGCATCGGCCAGCAGCATGGCCAAATCAGCATCGACGTTGTTGAGTACTTCTGGCCTGTTGAGCGTCAACAGCGTCACTTCGCCGCGCATTTCAATAAGTAGCTTGGACATCGACCTCCCCTTGCGACCACCGGCTGTTCAAAAGGCATTGCTCTATCAGCAGCCTTCTGCGCATCGTACAGCGCCGCCAAGCCCTCTAATCCGAGCTTACCGATATCGCGCCCCGGTCTGTGCGATTGCATGCTCGGAAGCAGTTTATTCCCGCGTCACCACCAGCGAGGCATTCTGCCCACCAAAGCCGAAGGCGTTGACTTGCAGCGTGTCGATGCGGCCCTCGGCGGGCGCTTTGATGACCGCGTGCAGCTTGCCCACTTCGGGCATGAGCTCGTGTTCGTCATAGGTGCCGGCGGTCGGCATGAGGGCGTTCTGATCCATGCTGAACAGGCCCGCCAGCAGACCCAGCGCGCCGGCCGGGCCATGGGGATGGCCGAAATTGCCCTTGGGCGACATCACTCGAAGCGGCTTAGCACGGGCGCCATAGATGCGATTCAGCGCGGCGAGTTCAGCTATATCCCCGACCGGCGTGCCGGTGCCGTGGGCCACCACGGCGTCCACGCTGTCCGCGCCTCGCGGCAGCTTGGCGCTCTCTACTGCCAACTCCATGACGCGCTGTTCCCAGCGGCCTTGCGGCTCGGGCGACGACGGGTGATAGCCGTCGGCCAGGGTCGCGTAGCCGCGTAATCGGCCGTAGATCTTGGCACCACGTTGCCGTGCCCGATCTGCGCGCTCAAGGATGAATATGCCAGCCCCTTCGCCGAGCATGACGCCGTAGCGTTCATCGTTGAATTGCCGACAGGTCTTATATGGATCGGGTTGGGGTAGGAACATCTTGTTGTTGCGCGCGCCGAAGAACACCAAGGGGCTGATGGCGCAATCGGTGCCGCCGGCAATCGCAACGTCGACCTCCCCCGTTTCGATCATGCGCGCGGCGATCCCCATAGCGTCGTGGGACGACGCGCAGGCGGTGGCGATGGCGAGCTGCGGCCCATGCAACCCATAGCGCAGGGCAATGTGCGCGGCGGGCATGTTGAGCAGCGAATTGACCATGAACTTGGGCGACACCGCGTCCGGCCCATCCATGTCGAGCCGCGCCTGGTCGTCGGCAAGGGAATCTACGCCGCCGAGTGCGCTGCCTATCACTACCGCCGTGCGCAGCGGGTCGAACGCCTCGATACCGGCGTCGGTCACCGCCTGCGCGGCTGCAGCCACTGCGTATTGTGAGAAGGACGTCGAGTTACGGGCGACCCGGCCTTCCATCCACTGCGCGGGATCGAAACCTTCGATGAGGGACATCCAGATGTTTTCGTGGCCCTCCTTCCAGGGTGCGGCGCTCGCCACGACCTTGCCCGCCAGTAGATTGGCATTGAAGCGCTCGAGGTTCAGTCCGATGGACGAGATTACCCCGAGGCCGGTGATGGCGACGTTTTCCACGCTGTCTCTCCCTTGGCAAAAATGCGGCGCCGGATCGACGCCACGGTCCGCAGCACAGGCGGCGCGACCGCGAGAATTGGCGGCCGTCGTCGCTCTCGGTATACGTGTCATCGACGACGGTGTCCATTGTTTGCGCCGCGCAGGCGTTGTTAGCTGATGGCGAAACCCTCGTAGCCTTTCTCTGCGACCTCGTTACACAGTTTGCGATAGGTGCCGAAGCCGCCGATGTAGGGCAGGAAAACACGCGGCTTGCCAGGGATGTTAGCGCCGAGATACCAGGAATCAGCCTGCGGGAAGAGCGTCTCGTTGGCGAGTTCCTGGACGTGGGCGACCCATTGCGCTTCCGCTGCGCCGGTCGGCTCGATGCGAGCCGCGCCCTGTTCGCGCAGGTAGGCGATGCAGTCACAGATCCAATCGACGTGCTGCTCGATCGAGGTCGGCATGTTGCCTAGCACCGATGGGCTGCCGGGGCCCGTGACCATGAACAAGTTAGGGAAACCCTCGATAGCGACGCCAAGATAAGTGCGTGCGCCCTCCGCCCATTTGTCTTCGA
>JANMJF010000785.1:0-4532 GCA_031371245.1 Pseudomonadota bacterium
GGAAGTTGAAGGCCTCGAAGTGGCGAGCGGCCTGCTGCGCGGGCAACTCGAGTCACCGCGCATTAGCTGTCGCGAAAATGGCCTGCAGATTGAGATCGATCTTGCCCACGGCCATAAGACAGGTCACTATCTCGATCAACAAGAGAACCGCCTGCTGGTCGGCGCCCTCGCCAAACACGCCGATGTGCTCGACGCCTTCTGCTACAGCGGCGGCTTCGGCTTACAGGCGCTGGCCCAGGGCGCACGCAGCGTGACGGCTATCGATTCGTCGGCACCGGCGCTCGCCCAGCTGCAGCGTCATCTCGACATGAATCAGCTGCCGGCCGAGCGCTGCACCGTGATCGAAGACGATGTGTTCAAACATCTGCGCAAGCTGCGCGACGGACGCAACAGCTTCGACCTGATCGTGCTCGATCCGCCCAAGTTTGCGCCCACCGCCGCCACCGCTGAACGCGCGGCACGCGGCTATAAAGACATTAATCTGTTGGCTTTGAAGCTGCTGCGGCCGGGCGGCGTGCTCGCGACGTTTTCGTGCTCGGGGGGCGTCAATGCCGACCTGTTCCGCAAGATAGTTGCCGGCGCAGCTCTCGATGCCGGTGTCGATGCGCAACTGCTGCGACAACTGCACGCCACGCCTGATCATCCCATCGCGCTGGCCTTTCCCGAAGGTGAATACCTGAAGGGTTTATTGCTGCGCGTGGCCTGAGCAGCCGGTCGGCGCTTTATAATTCAGGACCGAATGAGGGAAGCTCACCATGAACTATCAGACCATTGAGATCCGTAAAGAAGGCGCCATCGACTGGCTGAGCTTAAACCGCCCCGATAAGCTCAACGCCATCAATCCGCCCATGTGCGAAGAGCTGCAGGATTATTTCGGCGGCCTGCTGTTCAATCACCAGGTGCGGGTCGTGATCCTGCGCGGCGCGGGCCGCGGATTGTGCGCGGGCTACGACTTAAACGCAGCCGCAGGCGTCAGCGGTGGCCCGGTCGTCGGCATGCGCTTTCAGCGTCAGGTGGCCGAGGTTTATCAACGTATGCGTCGTTGCCCGCAGCCCATCATCTGTCTCGGCCACGGGCCGGCGACCGGCGGCGGCTTTGCTTTTCTGCTGGCCTCCGATGTGCGCGTGGTGACGCCCGACGTCAAGATGAATGTCGCGATGATCAAGGTCGGCCTGACCGGTTGTGATGTCGGTATCAGCTATTTTCTGCCGCGCGCGGTCGGGCAATCGGTCGCCGCCGAGTTGATGATGACCGGCCGCATGATTACCGCTGATCGCGCCGAGCGCTTAGGCCTGGTGTCGGCGGTGGTCCCCCAGGAACAGTTGGAAACGACCGGACGTGGCATTGCCGAGGACATGCTCAAGACCTCACCGCTGGGTCTGCGTCTGACCAAGGAGGGCCTCAATCTGTCGATCGATGCACCCAGCCTCGACGCCGCGATCGCCCTGGAAGATCGCGGTCAGATCCTGTGTGCGAGCGCCGGATTCTTCGAAGAAGGGATCTCGGCATTCATGGAAAAGCGACCGGCGAGTTTCGCCGACTAAGCATCGCTCATACGTAGCTACTTAAGCCGCCCGCAATACCGGCTTGAGTCCGGTGGCGAGGGGTTCGCTGCACCGGTCTCGATGAGGATGCGCACGTTGCGACCTCGACAACACGACGAGCGCCCCGATGGCAGTAACGAAGAATGGCGCGGGTGCGGGCACCGGCACCGGCGACGCGAACGGCGTGATTGCGGCCCCCTGACTATCGGTCAGCGACCAGCTTTGCTGGAGAGCCCCAAACCCATCGTAGACCGCCACGGCGGAAAGTGCGCCGGTATGCGACGCATCAAAAACGCGGTTGGTCGAGAAGCGCTGGAACGACGCTCCGAGCAGGGCTGCAATCTCACTGTGCTCCATGCGCCAACCCGCAGTGAAATCGATCTCGACATCGAAAGGCACACCGTTTTGCACGGTCAAGGGGCCAGAGCCCAGCGACGCCATCCCACCCATAGGCACCAAGGCCGTGATGTTGCTCAGTGTGTTCTTGACGTCATACCAGCGGAAATTGTCGATCGACATAAGGAGATCGATATTCGGCGCGGTTGGCAACGGCCCGATAACCACTCCGCCGCCCGGGCCACCCCATAAGGGGTTGAAGGGATAATAGTCTGGCGAGAGCGCTATAGTTCCACCCGGTGGAAACAGGTCGCCCAGTCGGCTATTGATCGCGAAGGAGAACACGGGTGATAGGGAAACTCCGATGGGCACCGCCCCGACGGTGATCGTCCATTTGTCCTTATAGACGGCCTCGGTACGAAACCCGGTCCAACCGACCCCGTTGTTGAACGGGATCGCCGACCCTTGCAGGTCGTGGTAGCTGCGAAAAACCGGCGCGCCGGCTACGGTGCTGGCTTCGGTCCAGACGTTCTGGACCAGATAACCGTCCACCAGTGTGTTGAAGGCACCGTCGCTATCGTGGTCCCACTCGGTTCGCTGGTTGACGATTTCGGTCTTTGCGCCGCCGGATCGCGTTACCTCCGGACCAAACAGCGAAATCCGGCCCCAATTGGTGAGCGAGGACGTCAGCGTAGGTAGCGCTGACACCGGACTCGCCACCGCAAACGACAAGGCAACCGCGACGACGACAAATACACTTGCTCGCATGGGACACCTCTCAGGGTAGATTGATAGCAAGCCAGCAATAGTCTCGCCCAATGCGGCCGTCAAGCGCATTGGGTCACAATTGGGAACCAACAGCGACAAAATTGAGGTCGCCTCAATTTGTATGCCGCTTTTAACTCGAGCGCGACCGGCTCGGCGGGTGGCAGGGCGATTGTCCTTGCGGAAGTCAGCGATGGTCTCGAAGTCAGGTGCCAGCCGTCGCAGCAGCCACCACCACTCAAGATCACCTTGACCATACCGCCCAAGTGATCGCAAGTCTCGATATCGATCGAGAACACTCGCTTCAATCGTTGCGCGAAAATCATCGACAACGGCTCATCAATTTGCGCTCTAAAAGGCGTTTGGTCGATCTGATCGACTCGCCCATGAGGAATTCCGCTTGAAGTCGAACAGGCTGCTAAAAAAACATCGACCAGCGCAACTCCATCGTCCATTCGTAGTTGTGCAGTTCATTGATCAGCGGCAGCTGCATGCGCACGCTCGCCGCTTGGTTGGTGGTGTACTTGCGCCCGACTTCCAGGTCAAAGGGTACGAACACACGATTGTCCAGTTCCCAGTCCAGGACGATCTCCGGAAACAGCGTGATAAAACTTTGGCGCGGCAACATCACTGTCATTACTGGCACGATCTGCAATTCGTTGATCTTGCGATGACCATTGTCACCGGCAATGCTGAAGTCATTGCGTACGCCTAAGCCGTAGAAACTACCGGGACTGATCCAATTGGCGGTGCGCTGGATGACCAGCAGCGGCGCGACGCGATACTTGCCTTTGCCAAACTGATCGGCGCCCGCCGTCGGAAAGCTATTGCGCAGGCCGAACCCGATGGTCGTTTCGCCCGCGCTGGGCGCAATGAAGAAAAGCTGAGTAGAAAGGTCGCCGACGCCCGCGCTGTAGTCGCCGTTGCGATTGTCGTGGCTGGGGAAGTCCGTCACCCACCCCGCGATCACGATGCGCGTGTTGAGCTTCCAACCGGCGGCGAGTGAGAACGG
The DNA here is from genome assembly GCA_031371245.1 of Pseudomonadota bacterium. Taxonomy (GTDB): domain Bacteria; phylum Pseudomonadota; class Gammaproteobacteria; genus JADJYF01. The sequence continues at coordinate 3,658 of JANMJF010000785.1, forward strand.
ATGTTCGAACCGCGCTTCGACGAGCTCCGCGTCACGGTCTCCCTCGAAGGCCATATAGCGCACACGCAGATCGAAGCGCGACAAAGGGTGAGCGACGCTCTGTCCGACATTGGCGTCTTGCCGGTCGGCGGCGTGGGCAGCCTCGGCGGCGAGACCACCGCTACACAACAGGGCGAGCACGGCCGTACCGTGGCATCTGAAGGTCATCGACATGTTCGCAAGCTTCGCCGCGCCGTTGGCGCTGATCCTGACTATGCGTTCGCGCAGCGCGCGTTCGCCCCCTGAGACACTAGCTCTGCCAGATCGACCGTACGTAAGCCTGAGGCGTCTCTCGAACTCGCGCCATTATCAGTCAGGCTGCGGCACTGGCGACAGCCGTCGACAGTCCGTGAGCCGGCCTTTCCCTTTTCTCATAAACAAATATAATTGCCGAACGTAACTATCAGATTCACAAGCGTTCGACAGGGAAGGGTACGGCACGATCGATGGACAACGACGCTCACATCCGCGCTTTCGTGCCCTTGCAACGCCTGCCTCGGGCGGTGCAGGACAAAGCCGTGCAGCTGGCCGAGATCCGTAGCTATAGCCGCGGCCAGGTGGTCTACCCGCAGGGTCATGCGGACGATCTGGTTTACTACCTGCTGGCCGGCACCATCGAACTCATCTACCACGGCAAGATTACGCGCACGCTTGCGGCGACTCACAAGGCCGCGCTGCGGCCCCTCGATCCGCCAGGCCGCAAGCGCTACAGCGTGCGGGCTGTCGACGATGCCAGGATTGTGGTCTTCCGTCGTGCCCTGCTCGACCGCCTGGTCGGTGAAGCGGAACTCGCAGACGAGACCAGCAGCGACGAGCTCGAAGTCAGCGAAATCGCC
>JANMJF010000799.1:0-1660 GCA_031371245.1 Pseudomonadota bacterium
GCATGCGGACTTCGGTAGCGCACCAGCACCGTTGCGGAGTGCGCGTCGTCAATCAAGCGGAAGTTGTCCGATGCATCCCGGAAGCGCACGGCCAAAGTTCGTTCTTTGGCGGAAGGTTCCAGGCGCAGTGCATCGCAAATGCCCTTGGCGTCCAGCGACGGCGCGTCGTGATAAAGCCGCTGGAAGTAGCGCATGAACAGTTCGCTGGCGAAGGGGTCGGCTGGGTGGTCATGCCAAAGTGCTTTGCAGGTGTCGCGCGCCTGACGCAGCAGGCCTGGCGGCGCAGCGGTGGGCGGCACGAAGACGTGCACGTTGCCAAGCGCGTCAAGTTGGCCCTCGCGGTTGCAGCGCCCAGCCGCTTGCGCGATGGAGTCGAGCCCGGCCAGGGCGCGATAGACCACCGGGAAGTCCAGGTCCACGCCGGCTTCGACCAACTGCGTGCTGACCACCCGCACGGCGCGGCCTTCTTTACCGGCGGCCATGTCATCACGGCGCTGTTTGAGTGCGGATTTGATCTCTGCGATCACATCGCTCCGGTGCTGCGCGCACATCAGGGCCGACAGGTGCCAGCAATCCTCGGGTGTGCGCTGGCGGATCAATGCAAACAGCTCGCGCGCGTCGGCACGCCGGCTGACGATGGTCAGCACGGCGTGGTGAGTGGCCAGTTCATCGGCCAGGTCAGGCCACTGCCGTGGGGTCTCCAGATCCGCCGGCAGATAGACTCGTACGCGTTTCAAGGCGGCGTAGAGCTTGGGCACGTCATCGATGATCTCGGTCACGCAGGTGGGCTCAAAGCCGCGGCGCAATCCGCGACGCGGGTCGGCGCTGACACTGGCGTTGAGCACCGGCTGCGTTGCAGTACACAGCACCAGCGTAACGCCAAACTGCTCAATCAACAGGCGCAGCACATCGACGATGGGTTGCAGGAATTCCACCGGCAGCAACTGCGCTTCGTCAAGCACGATGACACTGTGCGCAAGGTTGTGGAGCTTGCGGCAGCGGGAGGTGCGGCGCGCAAACAGGCTTTCGAACAGCTGCACATTGGTGGTCACTACGAGCGGCGCGTCCCAGTTCTCGCACGCTAGTCGTGAGCGCGCTGTTTCGCGCTCGGGCTCAGCCTCAGCATTGCTATGGTGCTCGACCACGGCGTCTTCACCCAGTGCCGCAAATACGCTGCGGAACGTATCCGCCGTTTGCTCGATGATGCTGGTGTAAGGCATGGCATAGATCACGCGACGTTTGCCGTGTCGAACCGCGTGGTCCAATGCAAATGCGAGGCTGGCGAGTGTTTTGCCGCCACCGGTCGGCACGGTAAGCGTGAACACGCCTGGGGTTTCGATGGCTTTGAGTCGGCATTGCGCCAAGATGTGGGCGCGGTGGCGATTCACGGGTGTGTCGTTGGCGTTCTCCGCTAACACCGACATGTGCGCGTCCAGCGCTGTCTTCAAGGCTGGCAAACCCGGTGCGCCTTGTCGGGAAAGACTGCGGCCGCCGTCCATGAAGGACTCGGTGTCGAGAAAGTCGGCATCGATAAGCGCTGAAAACAGCATGCGCGCCCACAGCGCAAACCGGCCGGGTGTTGCGGCGTGCTCGTTGCCTAGCGGCGCGCTCTCTAGCAATAGCGCCAAGGATTCTGGGCGAAGTACCGCGTCGAGCGGGC
>JANMJF010000020.1:0-2564 GCA_031371245.1 Pseudomonadota bacterium
GGATCCTGACCGGCATCGGCAATCACGCGGCCGCAGGCAACGACAAAATCCTCGGGCCAGGTCGGCACGCGACCGGCGCGCAGCTCAGCAATCGCAGCCAGCAGGACGTCCAGCGCGAGACGCTGACCGGCTTCCCAACGATTGAACGGATCGCTGTCGTGGGCCATCAGATGGGCGAGATCCGTCGCGCTGTAATCACAACGCAAGATCACCGGCGCCGAAAAGCCGCGCAGCAGCGACGGCACGGGTCGCGCATCGATGTCTTCGAACACCCAGTGCGTCTGCACCGCGCTGAGCGATAGCTCGCGACTGTCGCCAACGGCACAGGCTTCGCCGGCCAGTCTGAGCGCAATCTCACCACCGGTACCATCCAGCAGCGCGAGTGCAATCGGGATCTGAAACGGCAGTTTGGTGTCCTGTCCGGGTGTCGCTGGACATTCCTGCGCAAGATCCAAGGTGTAGCGTCTCGTCTGCGGGTCATAGCTGCCGTGCGCTGTCACCACTGGCGTGCCGGCCTGGCCATACCAGCGGTTGAACTGGCTGAGCGGGACACCCGACGCATCCTGCATGGCGGCGACGAAATCTTCGGTGCACACCGCCTGACCATCGTGACGCTTGAAATACAGATCCATGCCAGCGCGAAAGCGCTCGGGTCCGAGCAGGGTATGAATCATCCGCACTACTTCTGCACCTTTGTTGTAGACCGTCGCGGTGTAGAAATTGCTGATCTCGATATAGGATTCGGGGCGGATCGGATGGGCCATCGGGCCGGCATCTTCCGGGAACTGCGCGGCGCGCAAGACCCGCACTTCCTGAATACGCTGCACGGCGTGGGAATAGCGATCACCACCGTACTGTTGATCGCGGAACACCGTCAGCCCTTCCTTCAAACTCAACTGGAACCAATCGCGGCAGGTCACGCGATTGCCGGTCCAGTTGTGGAAGTACTCGTGGGCCACGACGCGGTCCAGCATCATGAAATCCATGTCGGTGGCGGTGTCGGCGCGCGCCAGCACGTACTTGGTGTTGAAAATATTGAGGCCCTTGTTCTCCATCGCGCCCATGTTGAAGTCACCGACCGCGACAATCATGTACTGGTCCAGATCGAGTTCAAGACCGAACACCTCTTCGTCCCAGCGCATCGCGGCCTTAAGTGCTTCCATCGCGAATGCACACTGATCGAGTTTGCCCGGCTCAACGAACAGCTTGAGTTTGACCGTGCGGCCCGAGCACGTCAGAAAATCGTCCTCGCGCTCGTCGAGGCGCGCCGCGACCAGCGCAAACAGATAGCAAGGCTTGGGAAACGGATCGACCCAGCGCGCCCAGTGCCGTCCATCCGCTTCGTCACCACTGCCATCGAGATTGCCGTTTGAGAGCAACAGAGGAAAGCGCGCACGCTCGGCATGAATGACCGTGGTATAGCGCGACATGACATCGGGCCGGTCGATGAAGAAGGTGATGCGTCGGAAACCCTCAGCTTCGCACTGGGTGAAATAGCCATCCTGCGAGGCATAAAGTCCCATCAGCTGGGTATTCTGTTCGGGATGGATGCGCACCACCGTCGTGAGCGTGAAGCGCATCGGCAGCTGGGCGATAGTGAGATGCTCGCTGTCGAGAACATAGTCGTTTGCCGTGAGCGCGCGGCCATCGACGGCAACGCTCACGAGATCCAATCCATCGCCGTTTAAGACCAGCGGCGCCGCCGGGTCGGCGGCAGGAGCGCGCGCTACTTCCAGCACCGTGCGCACCACGGTCGCGTCACGCTGGATATCGATGTCGAGTGCAACGGTCGCAATCAGATAGGCGGGCGGGCGATAGTCCTTGAGGTAGGTGGTCTGCGGCGTAGGATTCAACATAGGGGCTGTTACTCGACAATGACGTGTTCTTCAGTGAGCAGGATGGCGATGTTCGATGCCGTGGCCGTCGCGCCGTCGCGGGCGTACTGACCTTCGGGTGTAGTGAACACCGCCTCCATCTCGACGCGGGTCTTGAACCACACTTCGGCCACGCCATCGAAAGCCTGGTCGGCGGTCGTGCACAAGTTAATGTGATATTTCACCAGCCCTGGCCATTTCTTGACCTTGGGCGCGTGCTCGGTCAGCCACCACGTCTTGAAGGCCTCGAACGCCATGCCCTGTGGGCGTTTGATCACACCAATGACTTTGTACATGCGAGCTGCCCTTCATGGTTGGTAGCACACGGTAGCCGTCGGCGAGGGCGCAGGCAAATGGGGTTTTATGCCACAGGGGCGCCCATCACTAGTCCCGATACTTCCCTGTGCGTCGCTCGCGAAGTGAACTCCTCGCGTGGGTGTTATAGGTTGCGGCCGGCGGCGACGCCTGACGACCATGCCCATTGGAAATTGTGTCCACCCAGATGGCCCGTGACGTCGACGGCTTCACCGATGAAATACAGCCCTGGCACGGCGCGCGCTTGGAGGTCCCGCGAGTTGAGCGCACTGGTCGCGACGCCGCCGACGGTGACTTCGGCCTTGCGAAAACCTTCACTACCATCGGGCACTACCTGCCAGCACTGTACGTGGTCGGCGAGGGCGCGCAGTTTAG
>JANMJF010000040.1:0-2894 GCA_031371245.1 Pseudomonadota bacterium
GGGGGGCGCGGTTTCGTGTCCCGCCCCCCCCGCAATTTTGGTTGTAATAAACCCCCGGGCCCACCTTGGGGGGCCCCCGCCGCCTTTTATCAGCCGAAAAATTCCCTCTTCGATCCTGAGCAGAGGTTGCCCGCATGCTGCAGACGATACGCGATCGAACTCACGGCCTAATCGTCGCGATTATTGTCGGTCTGATTTCGCTAACCTTCATCCTATGGGGTGTGGAAAGTTACATCAACGCCGCCAAACGCGTGATCGTCGCTAAAGTTGACGGTGACGAAATTCCCATCGAGGAATTCCAGAAAGCCCTACAGCGTTTTCGGCGCCAGGCGGAATCCATGCTTGGTGAGGCCTTCAATGCGGCCGATTGGGATAAGCCCGAGATCAAGACCAAGGCCCTCGATGAGTTGATCAACGATCGGGTGCTGGCCCGCTTGGTCAGCGACTCACGCGTGCGCGTAACCAATGCCCAAGTTGCACAACAATTGTTGGAGATTCCGGCCTTTCAAGATGAAAAAGGCTTTTCGCGCGCGCTTTATGAGCAGCGCGTGAGCGCTCTGGGCTTCTCGCAGCTCGGTTTCGAGCAGCAACTTCGAGGCGATATGGCCAAGTCGCAACTGCGTAACGGAGTCGCCGCCTCTGAATTCGTGACCCGCGAGGAAGCGCAGAAAATCGCTGCATTACGCAAACAGAAGCGCGACATCGGTTACGCGGTCATTCCCGCAGCGGAAGTCGAAAAGCAGATAACGGTGACAGAGGCGGATACGACCACCTATTTCGAGGCGCACCAGGAAGACTACCGCAGGCCCGAGAAAGCCAGTGTCGAATATCTGGAAATCTCGGCCGCCGCGCTGGCCGCCAAGGTCGATATCAACGACGACAAACTTCGTCAGTATTACGACGCCAATCAGGCCGCCTACACGTTGAGTGAAGAACGCAGCGCAAATCACATCCTCGTGCAAGTGGCGCGGGACGCTGAGGCTGCGGCGGTGGCGAGTGCCCAGACCAAGATCAAGGACATTGTGAAGCGGGCCGCTGCTGGTGAGGACTTTGAAAAGCTGGCCAGGGAATTGTCGGACGACGTTGGCTCCAAGGCGGAAGGCGGGTCTACGGGCTTTTTCGCACGGGGTGCTATGGCGCCTGAATTCGAAGACGCCGTATTCAAGCTGAAAGTCGGAGAAATCAGCGAGCCGGTGCGAACTAAATTCGGTTGGCACATCATCAAGGTCAAGGAAATTAAGGCTGGTGGCTTGCAGCCCTTCGACAAGGTCAAAGCCGAAGTCGAGGTGGCCTACCGCAACGCTGAAGCACAGAAAGCATTTTTCGAGCAGTCCGAGCAGTTCTCGAACCTGGTCTACGAAAATTCCGACAGCTTGAAGGTGGCGGCGGAAACGCTGGGGCTCAAGACCGCCAAAACCGACGTGTTGACGAAGGCCGAATTGGCCGAGAAGTTCTCGGACAAGGCTGCCGCCGAAGTATTTACTACCGAGGTATTGAACGAAGGCATCAACAGCGCGCCGGTTGAGTTACCTCAAAATCGTGTGGTCGCGTTGCGTGTGGTGGAACATGTGCCGTCAGCCATTCCGGCACTGTCCGAAGTCAAGGCGCAGGTCAAGGAGGCGGTGCGTAATAGTCGTCGTCGTCAATTGACCGCAGCGCTGGGCAAGGAATTGATCGAACGTCTGCGCAAGGGTGAAACGGTTACCGAACTGGTCAAGGGTCACGGCTTCGGTTGGCAACAGCAAGAAGGCGCAACGCGTGAATCCAGTGACGTCAATCGTGCCGTCCTGCGTGCGGCTTTCGGCGTCGACGCATCGAGCCGCGATCCCCAGTACACCGGCATTCCGATCGGCAACACCGACTACGCGATCATTCGCGTCGCTAATGTGGTGGTGCCGACCGACAGCGAAATCGCACGCGACGATGTCGCGACGGTTCAACGAGATTTAGTCAAGGGTCGCATGGGTGCGGCGTGGAGCGAGTTTGTCGCAGCCATCCGCGCCACCAGCGACGTCAAGATTATCGAGAAGAATCTCTAGGCGAAGGCGCCGGGCGGCATCTTACAGGCCGCCCATGCCCATGATGTTGTAGCCGCAATCGACGTAAGTGATCTCGCCAGTGATGGCAGAGGCCATATCCGAGCACAGGAAGGCTGCGGCGTTACCGACCTCATCGATGGTGACATTGCGACGCAGCGGCGCGGTGTTCTCGACATAGGTTAAGAACTTACGCATATCCTTGATACCTGATGCCGCCAACGTGCGGATTGGGCCGGCCGATACCGCGTTGACCCGCGTACCTTCTGGGCCGAGGCTTTCGGCCATATATCGGACGTTGGCTTCAAGGCTGGCTTTGGCCAAACCCATGACGTTGTAACTAGGCATGGTGCGTACTGCGCCGAGATAGCTGAGCGTCAACATCGCGCCCTTGCGCCCTTTCATCAGCGGGCGTGCCGCATTACCCAGCGCGGCGAAGCTATAGGAGCTGATTTCGTGGGCGATGCGGAAGCCTTCGCGCGTCACACTGTCGAGATAGCCGCCCTGCAATTCCTCGCGCGGTGCGTAAGCAACGGAATGCACCAGTATGTCGAGGTGATCCCAGTAATCGTCGATGTGATTGAACACCGCCTGGATTTGCTGGTCATTCTGTACATCGCACGGCACGGTGATTTCCGAGCCCAGTTCGGCGGCGAAGTCTTCGACTCGCGATTGCAGTCGATCGTTCTGAAAGGTGAATGCGAGTTCGGCGCCTTCACGATGCATGGCCTTGGCCACACCCCACGCGATCGATTTGTTGCTCGCGACGCCGACGATGAGGGCGCGTTTACCTTGCAGAATTCCCATGGTCTGACTACCTTGCTGGCTGGCTGTCGTGTGCCCCGCGCGGGGCTCGCA
>JANMJF010000078.1:0-1850 GCA_031371245.1 Pseudomonadota bacterium
GTCTTCCGCACCGGCCGCGCTATTCCTATCGCGTCGGCCAAAGCGCACCCCATCATGAACGCGCGTGCCTTTGACGAAGTGGCCAAGGCTTTAGCGGCCGGTGATCTGGTCGGGATTTTCCCCGAAGGCCGCATTACCGACAGCGGCGAGCTTTACCCCTTCCGTCCCGGCATCACGCGTATTCTCGCCACCTCGCCGGTGCCGGTGATTCCGATGGCGCTACGCGGGTTGTGGGGATCGTTTTTCTCACGCAAGGATGGCAAGGCCATGAGCAAACCCTGGCGCTTGCGGCCCTTGCGGCGGATAGCCTTGGTGATCGATCGGCCGCTGGCGGCGTGCGATGCGACGCCAGTGGCCTTGCAGGAGAAAGTGCTGGCCTTGCGGGGCGATTGGCGCTGATCGGTAGCGAGCTGACTACACCGCAAGCCGGAAGGTGTTGCCATCGCGCACGATGCGCCCACCAACCGGATCGGCAAAGTGCGTGCCTAACACCATCACCGGCTTGTCGGCATAACGTTCAAGGAAGGCCTGACGGGTGGCGACGGCTGCAGGGCTGTCGTTGTCGAAGGGTGTCACCCAGTCGGGCCGCGCGATCTGACAGGGGTGGTGCATCATGTCGCCGGTGATGATCGCTTCTTCACCTTTTGAAGCGATGTGCACGCTGACGTGACCGGGGGTATGGCCGGGTGTCGATTCGAACCACACGCCAGACCCCACCTGGTGATCAGGCTGCACCAGATCGACCAGACCGGCGTCGAATACCGGCTGCACGGATTCGGCAAATACCGGCCCGAAGCCATCTTCGAGATGTTGCCAGTGCTTGAATTCCGATTCGACCATGAGATAACGGGCGTTCTTGAAAGTCGGCACCCATTTGCCTTGGACCTTCTTGGTATTCCAGCCGACGTGATCGACATGCAGATGGGTGCAGATCACGGTGTCGATGGAATCGGGGTCGTGGCCCAGCGCCTTGAGATTGTCGAGAAAGGGTCGTTGCATATTGGCCCAGGCGTCCATCGCCAGGTTCTTGTCGTTACCGATGCAGGTATCGACCACCATCTTGCGATCCGGTGTCTCGATGATCATCATCTGGATGTTCAAGATCAGCTTGTCGTCGGGCGTGACGAAATGGGGCTTCAGCCACGGGATGGTGGCGAGGTTTTCCGGCGTAGCGATCGGCAGCACCGGCACCGCGCCGCTGTCGTCCTTCAGCTCGATGAGCTGCGTGATGGTGGTATCGCCGAATTTCCACTTGAGCATAGTCGTTCCCCCTGGTGGGTCATGATGGTAATGAGCGTTACGGTTTGCGCAGAGCGGGCGCGCGTCGTGGCCGCCAGCATACCCTGCGCGCGCGGGAGGTGGCGATCCCGGCTAGCGTAGAACAGTGCTCAGCGCCGCCTGTGCGCACCGCCACCACCTAGCAGCGAGCCCAGCACGCCGCGAATGATCTCGCGTCCGACTGTCGAACCGACGGTGCGCGCCGCCGATTTCGCCAGGGTCTGGGCGAGCCCGTCGTGCTTAGCGCCGCGTGGACCGGTGTTGCCGAATAGTACATCGCTGAGGCTGCCCAACAGACCGCCGCCGCTGTTGCCGTTGCCAGTTGGGGCGACAGCTGCACGCACGTCCTCGTCAGCGCCGGCGGTTTGCTCGGCGCGACCTTTCAATTTTTCGTAGGCCGATTCGCGATCGACGCTCTGCTCGTAGACCCCCGCCACCAGCGAACTCGCGCGCAATGCCTGGCGCTGTGCGGCCGTAATCGGCCCGATCTGACTGCCGGGTGGTACGACGTAAACGCGCTCGGTGATAGTGGGGCGGCCCTGTTCATCAAGGCAGCTGACCAGCGCCTCGCC
>JANMJF010000082.1:0-4332 GCA_031371245.1 Pseudomonadota bacterium
GGCGAAGCCGCATTGCGGGCTCAAGGCAAGCTGCGCACGGGGCGCATGGCGGGCCGCTTCGTCGATGCGCGCACACAGCAGTTCCTCACTTTCGAGCTGGCCGAACTTGGAGGTCACGAGTCCTAGTACGACGCGTTTGTCGCCAGGCGGTAGGTAGCGTAGCGGCACGAAGCCACCGGCCCGTTCGCTGTCGTATTCGAGGAAATAACCATCGTAGGCGGTGCCGGCGAGCAGGGTGCCGGCGATCGGTTCATAACCCCCTTCGGCTATCCAGCTCGAACGAAAATTGCCGCGGCAGACATGGGTGGTGACGATCAAATCGGCCGGTTTGTCGGCCAGCGCGTAATTGATCATCTCGGCATAGATGCGCGCTAGTGGCTCGGGATCGTCGCCGCGCTCGCGTGCTGCTGCCCGTTCCTTGTCTGAACACAGATAGGCCCACACCGTGTCGTCGAATTGCAGATAACGGCAGCCGGCGGCGTAGAACGCCTGTACCACGGCGCGGTAGGCCACGGCTGTATCCTCGAAGAATAGCTCCAGATTGGGATAGACCTGGCGACTGATGGCCGCGCGTCCGCCACGGAAATGCAGCACCGAAGGCGCGGGTAGGGTCATCTTCGGCGTGACCTTGGCGACCTTGGCAAGAAATTTGAAATCTTCCAGCATTGGATGACCATCGAAGGCTACGCGCTCGTGCACCTCGATGCTCTCGGCCTTGGTCTCGATGCCGTGAAACTGAATGGTCTTTTCGCCACGCACCAGGCGCACGCCGGCCAGACCGCACAGAAAATCAAAATGCCACCAGGCGCGACGGAATTCGCCGTCGGTGACCACTTTGAGGCCCAGGGCTTCTTGCGCCAGCACGGCGGCGCGTATGCATTCATCTTCGATGCCACGCAACGCTGCGCCATCGAGTTGTCCGCCAGCGTGGGCGCCGCGCGCCGCTTTGAGCTTGGCCGGTCGCAGTAGACTGCCGACGTGATCGGCGCGAAACGGCGCGTGGTTTTTCATGCCTGTAGTTGCCTCTTGTCGAATTGGGCAGTCTGTCGGTATTTCGACAGACTGGTTTCGATTTCCTCGGCGCTGATCACCGTGCGTGCGTCGCTGAAACCCTGCGGTGCGCGCGCTTCGCATAAATCGAGCACTTCGTCATGGGCACGGCTGCGATTGGCGGTGACCACCGCCGCCGTCGCCGGCCGGCGTAGCGCTTCATAGGCGGCCAGCGCTGCACATGGATCGGCGTGCAAGGTGAGTTGGTCGACCAGCGCGCGGCAATCGAGCACGCCCTGGGATGCACCGTTGGAGCCTATTGGCCACATTGGATGGGCAGCGTCGCCGAGCAGGGTCACGCGGCCGTGGGTCCAGCACGGTAAGGGATCGCGATCGACCATCGGAAAGGCGTAGGCCGGGCCCGAGGCGCGCGCCAGCGCCGGCACATCCAGCCAGTCGAAACGGAAGCCGCGAAAATAATCGATGAACTCAGCAATATCAGCGACACGGTTCCAGTCTTCGCGCTCCGGTGGTGTCGCACCGTCGTCGCCAAGCTTGACTTCGGCTATCCAGTTGAATAGCGAACGGCCTTGGCGTTTCGCGGCGGCCGAGATCTCGTAGCCGACAACCTTGAGTTCGCCGTTGCCGGCCGAAAACATCGTATTACCACCGAGGATAGGTGCCGGCAGTTCGACCGTCATGCGCCACATCATATTGCCGGCCCAGCGCGGTGGGCCTTCGGCCGGATAGAAGCCACGGCGCAGCGTTGAGTGGATACCATCGGCGCCGATCAGCAGGTCGCACTCAATTGTGTCGCGCGCCGCGCCGCTGGTACGGCTGGTGAACTGTGCGCTGACCTTGTCAGCGTTCTGGGTGAAACCGCACAAGTGGTGATCGAGCACGATGGCATCGGCACCCAGTCGCGCGCGGACTGCGTCGGCCAGCACGCGATGAAAGCGGCCGCGATGAATGGACACCTGTGGCCATTGATAGCCGGCCTGGTATCCGCGCGCTTCGCGCCAGATCTCCTGACCATGGCGGTTGAACCACATATAACGTTCCAGTTCGACACCCTCAGTGACGAGCGCATCGAGCACTCCCAGGCGTTCGTATTCCTTGGCCGCGTGGGGCAGCACATTGATGCCCACACCCAGTTCGCCCAGCGTGGCGACCGCTTAAAAACCCGCGCCCGGTGGCCTGCCTCATGCAGCGCCAGGGCGAGGGTCAGACCAGCGATGCCACCGCGCGCGATGAGGATGGCGGGTTTACTCATGGGATCCCGCGTTTGCTGGTCCGGCGTCGTGCGTCGGCAAGCTACACCAATCGACTAGCGTCGGGAATGACAGGCGATCACGACAAGAGTCGCGCCAGCCAGGCACAATGCAGCGACCAGCCAGCCAAGCCGCTCATGCCCATCAACACGCCGCCGGCGGTAGGCAGCAGGGCGAGGGCGAACAGCCAGCGCTTGTGGGTGAGCGAGCACAGCGCCAGCATCGCGATCGCGAGCGAGGACAGCGCATCGGCAAGATCGAACTGGTCGTCATGCACGTTGAGCGCGTCGTACTGGCGCTGATCGTCCTCCGCCTGTTTCTCGATAGCGAGCCGCTTGGCGTGTTGTTCCGCAGCGAGCGCCGTGTATCGACTGCTGGCCGCTTGCAGTACTTGCGCCGTGCGCTCATCGGCACCGCCGGCCAGCAGTTTGAAAGTATCCGCATTGGCGGTCGCCAGATCTTCACGCAGGCGTCGCGCCTGGTAATAGGACCAGTGATCGATCTTGTCGGCCTGGGCCTGCTGCATGGCCTGCACGATGTTGTCATCCTTGACCTTGCAGATGGCCATGAAGGTCGACAGCAGCGCGATGCTGATGGCGACCCAGGTATTCAATTGGGATGCGGCGCGTTCCTGCGCGGCATCACGGGCGAGTTCCGTCAGATCGGTATTCATGGGCGTGGTCTTTACGGTGGGTGAATAAGGTGACGCACCGCAGGACGCGGGCGGCGGCTCAGGGCACGGCTTTATGCGTCAGGTAATCGATCAAGACGGCGAGAGCAGCAGCAGCTATTTCGGTCTTGCGAAACGCCGGCATCTCCAGCTGGCCCAGTCGCACCATCACGCGTGATGGCGGCGATGGCCTGTTCGGAGGTCGGAGCATCGAGGCGCGGCGGCAATACGCGATCGACCAAAACCCCTGACACTCCCGCTGGGATGCAGGTGATTGTAGCCGAAGGTTTGGCGCGCGAAGGTTGCGGCTTGCGCAGCCCGGATCGGCTGCGAGCACGGGTAACCACACTGTTACACTCCCGCCATCTATCGGGGAGTTTCACGCATGAACGCAACAGCAGTGCCTACCCGTGTTCGTTGGCGCATCGTTGCGCTGATCTTCATGGTCTATGTGTTGATGTTCTTCGACCGTGTGAATATCTCGATCGCGGCTCAATACATCATGCCCGAGTATGGTTTAAGCCAACTCGAGTTCGGTGCGATCTTCACGTCTTTCCTGCTGGCCTACGCGCTGGCGCAGATCCCAGGGGGTTGGCTGGGCGATCGTTTCGGTCCGCGCCGGGTCATGACCTGGGCGATCGTATGGTGGTCAGCGTTCACGGCGCTGACAGCGGTGGCTGGCGAGGGCTGGTTGGCCGCGACCATCGGCGTGGTAGCGTCCTTTGCCCTGGTGCGCGCCCTGATCGGCCTGGGCGAAGCGGCGGCGCCGCCGAATGGCAATCGCATGGTGGCGAACTGGTCGGCGCCCGCAGAGCGCGGTCTTGCCGCCGGCATTACCTTGAGTGGCACGGCGGTGGGTGCGGCGCTGACGCCGCCGCTGGTGGTGTGGGTCATGACTCACTGGGGTTGGCGACCAGCGTTCTACGGCGCGGGTGTGGCGGGCATCGTGGTGGCGCTGTTGTGGTCGTGGCTCACCACCGACAAACCCGCCGGCCATGCTGGTGTCAACGCTGCTGAACGGGCATTGATCGACGTCGGAGACGCGCAGGCGTCGGCTGCGCAGCACGACGTGCCGGGCCGCGTGCCGTGGCGACGTTTATTCGGCTCGCGCGATCTGTGGTGTCTGGCCGGCGCCTATGGGGTGCTGGGTTACAACGTTTATTTCTATTTCGCGTGGTTTTATCTCTATCTGGTCAACGAGCGCGGCTTCTCGCTGGAGCGCGGCGGCTTCTACACCATGGCGCCATTTCTGACCATGGCAGTCGCAGCACCGATCGGCGGCTGGTTGAGCGATGCGGTGGGGCGGCGCTTTGGCCAGCGCTGGAGTCGCAGCGGCATCGGTTGCTTGAGCATGTTGCTGACCAGCCTGTTGGTCTTCAGCGGCGCAGCGACCGACAACGC
>JANMJF010000106.1:0-1520 GCA_031371245.1 Pseudomonadota bacterium
CGCAGACGCAGGGCGTTGAGCTTGATGAAGCCTTCGGCGTCGGCCTGGTTGTAGGCGCCGGCGTCGTCCTCGAAGGTCGCAATCGCAGGATCGAAGAGGCTGTCCTTGGGGGCTTTGCGACCCTCGACCGTGACGTTGCCCTTGTACAAGCGCAGCCGCACGCTGCCATTCACGCGGGCTTGGGACTGGTCGATCATGGTCTGCAACATGCGTCGTTCCGGGCTCCACCAATAGCCGTTGTAGATCAGCGCGGCGTAGCGCGGCATGAGATCGTCCTTGAGGTGGGCGACTTCGCGGTCGAGGGTCAGCGACTCGATGGCGCGATGGGCTCTCAACATGATGGTGCCGCCGGGGGTTTCGTAGCAGCCACGCGACTTCATGCCGACATAGCGATTCTCGACGATGTCGAGGCGGCCGATGCCGTTGGCATTGCCCAGCGCATTGAGCTGGGTTAGCACCTGTGCCGGCGTCATGTACACGCCATTGATGGCAACGATGTCACCACGTTCGTATTCGAGTTCGATGATAGTCGCTACATCGGGCGCCTGCTCTGGCGACACGCTCCAGCGCCACATCGATTCTTCGGCGCTGGCCCACGGGTCTTCCAGCACCACACCTTCGTAGGAGATGTGCAGCAGGTTGGCGTCCATCGAATAGGGCGAACCGCTGCCGCTTTTGTATTCAATCGGAATGTCGTGCTTCGCCGCATAGGCCAGCAACGTTTCGCGTGAGGTCAGATTCCATTCGCGCCATGGTGCGATGACCTTGATGGCGGGCTCCAGCGCATAGGCGCCCAGTTCAAAACGCACCTGGTCGTTGCCCTTGCCGGTCGCGCCGTGGGAGATCGCATCGGCGCCGGTCATGCGCGCGATTTCGACCAGGCGTTTGGCGATCAGCGGCCGCGCGATGGACGTGCCGAGCAGGTACTCGCCTTCATAGACGGTGTTGGCGCGGAACATCGGAAAGACGAAGTCGCGCACGAAATCCTCTTTCAAATCGTCGATGTAGATTTCCTTGACGCCCATCTTGGTGGCCTTGGCACGCGCCGGTTCGAGCTCTTCGCCCTGGCCGATGTCGGCAGTGAAGGTCACCACTTCGCATTGGTATTCTTCGGCCAGCCATTTGAGGATGACCGAGGTATCGAGACCACCGGAATAGGCCAGTACGACTTTCTTGACTTTGTGTTTGGCCATGACGCTCGGGGGGTTTTACGGGGAGGCCGCATTGTGCCTAGGGGCCGCCGTCAGGTCCAGCGCGAGGCCGCGCAGATCTGCCTTCAAGCCGGGCGAAATGTCACTTGCGGGTGGCCCTGCGCGTCGTGCGAGAAGTGCGCAGCGACCGTCATGTCGAGCTTCAGCGTGTCGGCCGCCGCGCCGACAATATTGCTCACCAGTCGCACACCAGGTGCATCGGCGAAATCGATCAACGCGACGATGTAGGGCAGCGGGCCGTCGTAGCGCACATCGAAGGCATGGTGGATCTCAGTCCAACTGTAGAGCGTGCCGCGCCCAGTCACTTGC
>JANMJF010000024.1:0-9479 GCA_031371245.1 Pseudomonadota bacterium
CAAGATGGAACAGGTCGCGTACAACAGGCGGCCATCGTCCGCGAGCAGCGGCCACAGCGCATGCAACAGACGGCGTTGCTCCTTGGTCGCGGCAACAATATCAGCTGCGCTGCGTCGTAGCCGAATGTCGGGATGGCGCCGCATTACACCGAGTGCGCTGCAAGGGGCATCAAGCAGGATTTTGTCGAACGGTCGTCCATCCCACCAAGTTGCCGGAATTCCAGCATCTGCATTGATGATTTGGCAGTCGAGTGCGAGGCGTGTGAGATTCTCGCGCACGCGCACTAGCCGCGCTGCGGAACTATCGATCGCCAGCAACGCCAAGGCGGCGCCGCCAAGTTCGAGCAGATGTGCGGTCTTGCCACCAGGTGCCGCGCAGGCATCGAGCACCCGCTCACCGGCCAGCGGCGCAATGAGCTCGGCCGCCAGCTGCGCGGCCTCGTCCTGGACTGAGACATAACCGTCTTTGAAGTGCGGCAATGCCATGACTACGGTTGGTGTGAGCAGGCGCACCGCAGCGTGTGCATGGCCTCCGGCTGCATAGGCAATCGCCACTTTATCAAGCAGTGCGGTATAGGCAGCCACACTGCTGCGCTGCAGATTGATGCGCAGTGTGAGGGGCGCCTGGGCGTTACTTTGTTCGAGCACACGCTGCCACTCGTCAGGCCAGTCGTGGCGAATTCGTGCGGTCATCCAGTGCGGAAATTCGCGCAGCGTATTCGAGACATCGACAGCTGCGGGTGGGTTACGCAGTGCTGCCCGTAGTACACCGTTGACCAGGCGGCATGCCCAGTCTTTGTCCAGTTCACGCGCGCCATCGACCGTAGCCGAGACGGCGGCGTGGGTTGCGACTTCCATGTGCTCGATCTGATATAGACCGACCAGTAGCAGCGCCTCGAGATCGGCGTCCTTGCGGCGTAGCGGCTTCGGCATGAGCGCCGCCAGTCTGGCCTTCAGTGCGTGGTAATGACGCAGTACACCGAAGGCGCAGGCTTGCACAAATGCACGGTCACGTTCGGTTGGAATTGCGCGCAGCGCGGCGGGCGCGACCTGGGACAGGGAACGTCCGTCGTGGACGACGGCGGTGACAATCCCGGCACTGATAACGCGGGTCGAGCCGCCGACGGCATTCACAAATAATTTCCGTAGCCGTGACGGAAGGATTGCGCTGTCATACGTTGTTTACCCGCAGGTTGCAGTTCTGCGATGGTATAGCGCCCCACACCGGTCGCGATCACGATGCCGCAGTCATCGTGTCCGAGTATCGTGCCGGGGGATGCTTGATGCGCAGTGAGCGAGGCGTATCCTGCCAGTACTTTGACTTCCAGTTGCCTGAAACGTGTCGTGGCCGCTGGGCTGGGGTGCAAGGCCCGTATTTGTCGAGCGATGTCGGTTGCCGGTCGTGTCCAGTCGATCTCGCGATCGCGCGGGCCGATCTTCTCCGCGTAGGTGACGGCAGTGTCGTCCTGCGCGGTTTCTCTCACAGCGCCCTGAGCGTAGAGATCGAGCGCCGCATGCAGCGCTTCTGCGCCCAATTCGGCCAGCCGGTCGTGCAGACTGCCGGTCGTGCTGTTGCTGTCGATTGGGCAGTCACGCGTCAGCCACACGGGTCCTGCGTCGAGCTTCTTTACGACCCGCATGATTGAAATACCGGTGCGCTCATCACCCGCCATCAGCGCACGTTGGATGGGTGCCGCGCCCCGCCACCGTGGCAGCAGCGAAGCATGGACGTTGATGGCCACGATAGGCGGGTCAATGAATGCACCGGGTAACATTAGACCGTAGGCGGCGACTACCAGGAGATCTGGACGGTAGGCGAGGTAGTTTGCGATAGCGGCATCACCGCCGACGTGTGCGGGTTGTTCGACCGCGAGGCCGGCGGACAAGGCCAACATTTTGACCGGACTGGCATGTAGTTGCCGTCCGCGGCCTGCAGGTCTGTCGGGCTGAGTATAGACAGCCACCACTTCGAGTTCCTGTCGGGCCAGCAGCGCGCGCAGACTGGATACGGCGAACTCTGGTGTCCCGGCAAAGATGGTTCTAAGCGGAGCCTTGCTCACGTCGCGCTCGCTTCGAGATACGAAACGGCGCTATGCAGATATCCAACCGAGAGCGCCTGCTTGGCTGGTGCGGAAGGCTGGGAATTGATCACACTCAATCCGCCAAGCGCTGCTCTTTCTCAAGCTTTTTGCGTATCCGTGTTTGTTTCAGCTGCGACAAATAATCCACGAACAGTTTGCCGTCGAGATGATCCATTTCGTGCTGGATGCACACCGACAGCAGGCCGTCGGCTTCGAACTCGAAGGGCGCTCCGCTGCGGTCGACGGCCGCTATGCGCACCCATTCGGCGCGCTGCACGTAATCGAAAATGCCCGGTACCGACAAGCAACCTTCTTCCATTTCTTCATCGCCGCCGCTGGCGATAATGGCGGGATTGATAAAATAGTGGGGCACACGCTTGTCGGATGAGATGTCGACCACGATGACCCGCAGCTGGACATCGATCTGGTTTGCCGCGAGCCCGATACCGGGCGCTGCGTACATGGTCTCGAACATGTCGTCTATCAACATCGCCAGCGTGGCGTCGAAGCTACTGACAGCGCGCGCCTTGAAACGCAGGCGAGGATCGGGATGGTGCAGGATCTGCCGCAAGGCCATGCTCTTACCAGAAATTTCAGATGCACCACAGGATATACGTAACACACTGATTCTTCAAAAAGAATTCGAGACAACGCGACGCCACTGGCGAACGATGAGAAGTATTTATTTTTGGCCTGATTCTGCTAAACTACATTAAATACGTCACGTAAGAGCATTGACATGTCGAGAAAAATCTTCATTTTTCTTGTTGCGCTGTTGATCTGCGCCGTGGCTGGTGCCGACGAAGTTCAACTTCGTAGCGACCATCCGCAGACCTACACAGTGCAAAAAGGCGACACCCTGTGGGATATTTCCGGTCGTTTCCTGACCCACCCTTGGCAGTGGCCCGAGATCTGGCACACCAATCCCCAAATCGCCGATCCACATTGGATCTATCCGGGGGACGTCCTGACATTAGAGTATGTCGACGGCAAGCCGCAACTGCGCGTGGTTGACCGCAATGTGAGGTTATCACCCTCGATACGAGAGTCGTCCCACGTCGAGGCCATCCATGCCATCCCCCTCGACGCTATTCACCAGTTTCTGACCCGTCCGCGCGTGGTATCCGAGTCGGATCTCGATAACGCGGCCTACATTGTTGGCTCCCAGGACGATCATCTAACCTTCGGTTCTGGTTTTCGCGTCTATGTGCGAAATCTGGGCGAGCCTTCTACCGCCAAATTCTCAGTATTTCGTAAGGGGGGAGTCTATCGGGACCCCGACACGAATGCTGTGCTCGGCTACGAGGCGGAGCATGTCGCTGATGCCCTGGTGGAGAAGTTCGGCGACCCGGCCACCGTGCAGGTGGTGCGTTCCAGTAAAGAAGTGATCAAGGGCGATCGCCTCCTGGCCCAGACCGAGGAAGAGTATCCCGACTTTATACCGCATGCGCCCGGCACAGCCATTGACGCCAAGATTATTTCAGCGATGGGCGGCATAAGTCAGATCGCCCAACATCAGGTTGTGGTGCTCAACCGTGGTAGCAATGATGGCTTGGAGCCAGGCCATGTGCTGGCCATTTTCCAGCGCGGCGAAGTAGTCAAGGACCCGATAGGGAGCGACGTTGCCTACCAGCAACAAGAAGCTGAGCGCCAGCGACTCGAACACGAGAGCCCGACCGGCCCGGGGCGTCTTTGGGCGAGTGTGGTCAATGACTTGCGCGGTGTTGATCGAACCCTCAGAGACTTCGTCGGCACGCCCATCAAAGGTAGTAATCCGGTGTCGGTACGGCTCCCTGAGGAACGCGCCGGCGAGTTGATGGTGTTCCGCTCATTTGAAAATGTCAGCTACGGACTGGTGATGAATATCCAGCGTCCGGTTTACGTATTGGATTCCGTGCGCAACCCTTAAGGCACGCCCTGCGCGCCGGAGCTGCTAGGCAAGCTGTGAGCGGCACGGCTATGATGCCCGGCGATGAACAAAGGACTGGACATCGCCATGCTGCGTGCTTTCCTGGCGTGCCACGCTGCCGCCTATGGTAATTCTAAGTTTGTATTTGATTCGCTGAGCAGCCCGGAAGAGCTGAATGCTGCAGCCGAGACTGGCCTGCGCTGGCTACGGACTCAATCCGTCGAGCCCGGCTGGGAGGCGGCGGACCGTGCCCTTGAGTGGCTTTCGGCCCCAGACCACCACCTTATCTTGCTGCACGAGCGAGGCTACCCTTCGCAACTCGGTGCATCTTCCGCACCCCCGCTTCTACTCTTCGTGGACGGTGACCCGAAGTGCTTGTGCGAGCCCCAGCTGGCTGTGGTCGGAAGCCGGCAGGCGACACCGAACGGCATGGACATCGCGCGTAATTTCGCTCAATTGCTCGCCGCCTTAGGGGTAGTAGTGACCAGTGGCCTGGCCCGAGGCATCGACGGCGCCGCACATCGAGGGGCACTCGCGGCTAGCGGTAAAACGATCGCTGTCCTCGGATGCGCCATCGATTACATCTATCCGAGGCAGCACCGTGATTTGGCGGCAGAAATCACCAAAAGCGGCGCACTCGTTTCGGAGTTCCCGTTTGGTGTCGCGCCCTTGCCCGCTAATTTCCCGCGGCGAAATCGTATTATCAGCGGGCTCGCCGTTGGGACTTTGGTGGTCGAGGCTGCCCTGCGTAGCGGCTCTCTTTCAACCGCGATTCACGCATTGGAACAGGGGCGCGAGGTGTTCGCCGTGCCGGGCTCCATCCAGAGTCCATTGAGCAAAGGCTCCCATGCGCTTATCAAACAGGGCGCGAAGTTGGTCGAGGACATCGCCGACATTGTCGACGAAATTCCGGAATTCAAAGCACGCTTACACGCACGCAAGGCGGGCATCTCTGCCCGCGACAGCAGCGCTCAGCTTGGGCAAGTCGACCAGCAGTTTCTGCGTGCCTGCGGCTGGGATTTGTTCACGGCCGACGATATCGTGTTGCGCAGTAGATTGACGGTCCAGGAGGTTTCATCCATGCTGCTGGCGCTAGAACTCGCGGGGATCATTCAGGTGCAGGGCACCGGAAGCTACCTGCGGATCCGTTAGTTCCCGACCGGCAGGCGTGCAACGTCTAGACGCACGACCGTCTGCGCGACTTACCTCTCGTTCAAGCCCGTTATGTTGTGTGGTCGTTCGCAGGTTCGAACTCGGAACCAGTTGGCAATGAAGCAGACAGTAATCGATATCTTAATTTACCTTTTCGAACATTTCGTTGATGACGATCTGGAGCTGGAAACCGATCGCGATCGGCTGAAATCGGAATTGCGCGACGCTGGTTTTGACACCGCTCAGGTTGCCAAAGCATTTGACTGGCTGCAGGAACTGGCCATCAATCGGGCCGGTGCGGACGGTCTACCGGTGGCGGCATCCACCTCAACCCGAATATATACGCTTGAAGAAGAGCGGAAACTCGACGTCGAGTGCCGTGGTTTTATGTATTTCCTCGAACAGGCCGGAGTACTTGACGGTACGTCCCGCGAGCTCGTGATAGATCGTGTTCTAGCCTTGGAAAACGACGAACTCGACATAAGCCAAGTCAAGTGGATCATCCTCATGGTCCTGTTCAACCAACCCGGACAAGAGCAGGCGTTTGTGTGGATGGAAGATTTGGTGATGGACGATCTGAACCGCAATCTGCATTAATCTCCGCACGTCGACCGGATGCGGAGCTGCATCATCGGCTCTGCGCGCAAACTCGAAACGCATCACCGTATGGCAAGCAATCTCGTAATTGTTGAATCGCCGGCCAAGGCCAGCACCATCAAGAAGTATTTGGGCAAGGACTTCGAAGTCCTGGCCTCGTACGGGCACGTACGCGATCTCCTGCCCAAGGAGGGTGCGGTCGATACCGAACATGACTTCCATATGAAGTACGAAGTCATCGAACGTAATTCTAAGCACGTTGATGCGATCGCCAAGGCCATGAAGAAGGCCGATGTGCTCTATCTCGCGACTGACCTCGATCGCGAAGGCGAGGCTATTTCCTGGCACCTGGTTGAGCTGCTGCGTGAGCGCGCAATGCTTGAAGGCAAGGATGTCTATCGGGTGGTGTTTCATGAAATTACCGAACGCGCGATCAAGGAAGCGATAAAATCGCCGCGCAAGGTTTCCATGGACCTCGTGAACGCTCAACAGGCTCGTCGTGCGCTTGATTATCTGGTTGGCTTCAATCTGTCGCCGTTACTGTGGAAGAAGATCAAACGTGGCCTGTCTGCCGGCCGCGTGCAGAGCCCGGCGCTGCGACTGATTTGCGAACGCGAGGCCGAAGTCGAGAAATTCATCGCGCGCGAATATTGGACTATCGAAGCCGATCTGCTTGCCACCAAAGCACCCTTCGTCGCTCGCTTGAGTGAGCTGGACGGCGAGAAGGTCAAGCAATTCACTATCACTACGGAAGCCGATGCCACGGCTGCACGCGACCGTTTGCTGACCGATGCCGCCGGCCAACTTGTGGTGTCCAACGTTGAGAAAAAGCAGCGCAAGCGCAATCCTGCGCCGCCCTTCATCACTTCGACATTGCAACAAGAAGCGGTGCGCAAGCTAGGATTCACTGCGCAGCGTGCGATGCGTGTCGCACAGCAGCTCTATGAAGGTATCGATGTCGGTTCTGGTACGGTTGGACTGATCACTTACATGCGTACCGATTCATTGAATCTGGCCCGCGAAGCGCTGGAGGAACTTCGACAATTCATCAGCACCCGTTTTGGTCGCGATCAGATTCCCGGTGCAGCGCGCATTTTCAAGACTACCTCTAAAAACGCTCAGGAGGCCCACGAGGCGATACGTCCGACATCTTGCTTGCTGGTGCCTGCTGAGATCAAAACGCATCTCAGCGACGAGCAGTTCAAGCTCTATGACCTGATCTGGAAGCGCGCAGTTGCCTGCCAGATGATTCCAGCTACTATCGATACGGTCGCGGCGGATCTTGCGGCAGGGAAGAATGGCGTATTCCGTGCCACTGGTTCGACGGTGACCGAACCGGGTTTCATGAGTGTTTATTTGGAAGGTTCGGATGACGCGGAGCCCGAGGACAGAACGCTGCCGCCCCTAGAAATTGGCCAGAAAATCACCCTTGAGCAGATTCGCAGTGAACAGCATTTCACTGAACCCCCACCTCGATACACCGAGGCTAGCCTGGTCAAGACTCTCGAAGAATATGGAATCGGTCGACCATCGACGTACGCATCGATCATCTCGACCTTGGTGCAGCGTGAGTACGTCAATCTGGACAAGAAACGTTTTCAGCCGACGGATATCGGCCGTATCGTCAATACGTTCCTGACTAATCATTTCGCCAGCTACGTCGACTACGAATTCACGGCGCGCTTGGAGGACGACCTCGACGCCGTGTCGCGCGGTGAGCGCGACTGGATTCCACTACTGCGGGAATTCTGGGAACCGTTTGCAGCAAAAGTAAAAGATAAAGAAGAGAACGTCTCGCGACAGGAAGCGAATCAGGCCCGTGCACTGGGTGTTGATCCCAAGAGCGGTAAACCGGTTTCCGTGCGGATGGGGCGCTATGGACCTTATGTGATCATTGGTTCGACGGAAGACGAAGAGAAGCCACTTTTTTTCGGTCTGAAGTCCGGCCAGCGTATGGACGCCATTACCCTCGACGAGGCCATGGAGCTCACCAAATTACCGCGCGAGCTTGGTCAGACAGCCGAAGGTCTGCCTCTGACCGCGAATATCGGGCGCTTTGGTCCATACGTGCGGTATGCGGATAAGTTCGTGCCGCTCGGCAAGGACGACGATCCCTATACCGTCACCCTCGAGCGCGCGCTGGAACTGGTCGAAGCTAAGAAAGTGGCCGACGCCGCCAAGACCATTCGCATTTTCGACGACGTCGGCATCAAGGTTCTCAACGGTCGCTATGGGCCTTATGTCACCGACGGTACGCGCAATGCGCGCGTACCCAAGGATGTCGAGCCGGGCTCGCTGGATCTGGCGGCCTGTCAGGAACTGTTGGCCAGTGCACCTGCCAAGCGTGGTGGGCCACCGCGTCGCAATCCGAAAAAGCCTCAAGCTAAAGCGACGGCGCAAGCACAAGCCAAAAAATCGCTCAAAGCCAAACCGAAAGCGAAGGTCAAGGTCAAGGCCAAACGAGCCTGACGCCGCGCGCCACGAACTAATTCACGCTAGCGAGTTCCCGCACCATGGCTTCCTCATCGCGTTTTGTGGCCATCCTTATGGGCTCGGATTCCGATCTTCCGACCATGCAAGCGACCGCCGAAGTCCTGGCGCAGTTCGGCATTCGGTATGAGCTGAACATAAAATCGGCGCATCGAACGCCAGCCGCAGTCCAGGCTTATGTCGTCGACGCCGAGCGGCGCGGGTGTGCCGTTTTTATCGCTGCGGCGGGTCTGGCCGCCCATCTGGCGGGATTCGTTGCTGGCCATACGCTGCTACCCGTCATCGGTGTGCCGATGGACGGCGGTCCGTTACAGGGCATGGATGCGTTACTTTCGACGGTACAGATGCCTGCCGGTATCCCTGTTGCATGCACGGCGATCGGCCAGGCGGGGGCTAAGAATGCAGCTTACCTTGCTGCCCAGATCCTGAGCCTGGAGGACGCCGGACTCGCACAGGCTCTGCGTGATGAAAGACAAGCCAACGCCGAGAAAATTCTCGAAAAAGACCGCCAACTACGTGGAGCCTGAAACTTGGGTTGGAACTGGCAGGTGGTCCGCGCCGCCGACGTTCTGCGCCGCGGTGGAGTAATCGCGAATGCCACTGAAGCAGTCGTTGGGCTCGCCGCCCGCGCCGACGAGCAAGGCGCTGGGAAACGCATTCGCCATCTGAAAAGACGGCCGCAGGCCAAGCCTTTCATCGTCGTCGTTGCAGACCTTGAGCAACTATCGAAGTTGGTCAAGCTTGAGACGCCCTGCCTTGAACAGGTGCTCGCTTCGTGGCCGGGACCTCACACCTGGGTCCTTCCGGCGACCAGGAACGCCCCCCGCTGGTTGGTGGGCCGGACCCAAGATATCGCCGTTAGAGTGACCGCCCATCCCCAAATGTCGGCACTTTGCCGAGTGGTGGGGCCTATTGTTTCAACTAGCGCCAACCCGGCTGGACGCCGTCCGGCACGCAGCATGCTCGCTGCCCGGCGCTATTTTCGGGCTCGAGTAGATCTCTATCTGGCAGGTGTTTTGGGCGCGTCCAGCAGGCCGACAACCATCCGCCATGGCGGCACCGGGAATCTGCTCAGAGTATGAAGTCGATATTATCGGTTGACACAAGTACAAAAAATTTCGACAATTTCCGGCTACCGTTTTGGAGGGGTACCCAAGCGGTCAACGGGAGCAGACTGTAAATCTGCCGGCTCTGCC
Source organism: Pseudomonadota bacterium (assembly GCA_031371245.1). GTDB lineage: Bacteria > Pseudomonadota > Gammaproteobacteria > JADJYF01. The sequence continues at coordinate 9,426 of JANMJF010000024.1, forward strand.
TTCGTAGGTTCGAATCCTACCCCCTCCACCATGCAGCTGTGCTCGGGACATGCA
>JANMJF010000221.1:0-3832 GCA_031371245.1 Pseudomonadota bacterium
CCCTGTTCTTCGTTTTTTTGGGATCGAGCGCGGCGCTATGGGGTGGCTGGCTGGAACACGTCGGGCCACGCAAGGCCGCGGTGGTCGCGGCGATGTGCTGGTGCGGTGGTTTGATGATCTCCGCAGCCGCCGTCTACGGGCTTCAACTGTGGCTAGTGTGGCTGGGCGCGGGACTGATCGGCGGCATCGGTCTTGGTCTGGGTTATATCTCGCCGGTGTCAACTTTGATCAAATGGTTTCCGGATCGGCGCGGCATGGCCACCGGCATGGCCATCATGGGTTTTGGCGGTGGCGCGATGATCGGTTCACCGCTCGCCGATATCCTCATGAAACACTACGCCACGCCACGGTCGGTCGGCGTATGGCAGACCTTCCTAACCCTTGCCCTCATCTACCTGGTCTTTATGCTGATCGGTGCGTTCGCCTATCGCGTGCCACCGAGTGGCTGGCAGCCGCGCGGCTGGCAGCCCGCGCTCACTAGCGCCAACGACGCCATGATCACCGCGCGTCACGTCCACGTCAGTCGTGCCTGGCACACGCCGCAGTTCTGGTTGTTGTGGGGTGTGCTGTGCCTGAACGTATCAGCCGGCATCGGCGTGATCGGCATGGCCTCGCCGATGCTCCAGGAAATCTTCGGTGGCCGCCTGCTCGGACTCGAGTTGAAATTCGATCAGCTCAATGTCACGCAACTCGGTCAAATCGCGACCATTGCCGCCGGCTTCACCGGCCTGCTCAGCCTGTTCAATATCGCCGGTCGCATCACCTGGGCCGCGTGCTCCGACTACATCGGACGCAAGGCGACTTACAGCGTCTTCTTCGTAGTCGGCATGGCGCTCTACAGCGCCGCGCCAAGCGCGGGCGTGGCCGGCAATGTGACGTTATTCGTGGCCTTGTTCTGCATCATTCTCACCCTGTACGGCGGTGGCTTCGCAACTATCCCGGCCTATCTCGCCGATATGTTCGGCACCCAGATGGTCGGCGCCATACACGGCCGCTTGCTGACCGCCTGGTCGGTGGCCGGCATACTCGGCCCAGTGCTGGTCAATTACATCAACAACGCGCAGATCAAAGCCGGCGTGGCCAAGGGCGCCGCCTACGACATCACCTTGTATGTGCTGGCCGCGCTGCTGGCCGGTGGCTTGCTGTGCAATCTACTGGTGCGGCCAGTCGCCGCGCGCTACTTCATGAGCGCGGCCGAACTGGCGGCCGAGCGCCAACTCGCCCACGACCTACCCACGCCGACTAGCGCCAGTACAAACGATCTCGCCGCGCCGAGCTCGCCGCTATTACTCGCGGCCTTGTGGCTGCTGGTCGGTTTACCGCTCGCCTGGGGAATGTGGAACACGCTGACCAAGGCACTGGTCCTATTCCGATGAATGCGCCCACTCATCCGTTGTCGAACATGCGTCGTAAGTCTTAATCATGAATCGTCCCCCACGCCTCGCAACGGTCGATCTCGACGCTGTGCTGCGCACCGCACGTGGCAGGCGGCGGCGCGCGGTGCTGTTATGGCTGCTGGCCGGCACTGTATTTTTTGCCGCTGGCGTCCAGCTGTTGCGCCAGCGCGCCGAACTCAGCGCGGGGCCCGTCATCGAATACATCGGTGCCGATGTCACGCGCGGCGATCTGACCATCAAGGTCACTGCCACGGGCACCTTGCAACCCTTGAATCAGGTCGATGTCGGCAGCGAATTGTCGGGCACGGTCGACGCGGTGCTGGTGGACTTCAACGACACCGTCAAACGCGGCCAGGTATTGGCGCGGCTCGACCCGCAGCGTCTTCAAGCAACCGCCGTGCAGGCGCGTGGCTCACTGGCATCGGCCGAAGCGCGCAGGCGCGAAGCGCAGGCGACGGTGGTCGAGACCGGTCTCAAAAATGGTCGTTGCGCCAAGCTCGCCCAGAAACAGATGTGCTCGGCCGATGATCTCGATGCCTCACGCGCCGCGCTGGCGCGCGCCGAAGCCGCAGTCGCCAGTGCCAAGGCCGAAGTGACGGTCGCCACCGCCAGCCTCGAAGAGCGCGAGACCGAACTCGCCAAAGCGATTATTCATTCGCCCATCGACGGCATCGTATTGAAGCGCCTTATCGAACCCGGCCAGACCGTCGCGGCGGTAATGCAGACACCGTTGTTGTTCACGCTGGCCGAAAATCTCACCCAGATGAAATTGCAAGTTGCGGTCGACGAGGCCGATGTCGGCGTGGTGGCGGCCGGTCAGTCGGCGAGTTTCGGTGTCGACGCCTATGCCACTCGCGCTTTTCCGGCCACTGTCACCCAGGTCCGCTACGCGCCCGAGAGCAAGGACGGCGTGGTCACCTACACCACGGTGCTGGGGGTCGATAACGGCGATCTCGCGCTACGCCCGGGCATGACCGCGACCGCCGAGATCATCGTGCGTGAGGTCAAGGACGCGATGCTGGTGCCCAACGCGGCCCTGCGTTTCGTGCCGCCGGCGCCCGCTGGTAAACGCGATGATGGCGGCCTGCTCGGCAAGCTCATGATGCGTTGGCCGCCACGCCAGACCAGCGCGCGGCCAGAAGAACCAAAGGGCAACGAACGTCGTTTATGGGTGCTCGATGACAGGGTACCGCGTGCCGTAATGGTCACCATCGGTGCGACTGACGAACAGCGCACCGTGGTCAGTGGTGGCGGACTTGAAGCCGGCATGAAAGTGGCGGTCGACTACAGCCCGATCAAACAATGAGCGCGGCCCAGGCGGCCAGCACGCCGCTCGTTGAGCTTCAGCGTGTGAGTCGGATCTACGGCCATGGCGAAGCGGCTGTCGAGGCCTTGCGCGACGTCGATCTGGCCATCGTGGCCGGTGATTTCGTCGCCATGATGGGGCCCAGCGGCTCGGGCAAATCAACCTGCATGAATATTCTCGGCTGCCTCGACAAACCGAGCAGTGGCGTGCATCGCTTCCAGGGCATCGATGTTGGTCAACTGAGTCAGGACCAGCGCGCGCTGGTGCGCAGGCACAGCATCGGCTTCGTGTTCCAGGGTTTCAATCTGCTGGCGCGCACCTCGGCGCTGGAAAACGTCGAACTACCCTTGATCTATCGTGGCGTGCGCGCTCAGCCACGACGTGCCCGCGCGATAGCCGCACTGGCCGCCGTCGGTCTGGCCGATCGCGCGCGCCACGCGCCCAATGAGTTGTCCGGTGGCCAGCAGCAGCGCGTCGCGATCGCACGCGCCATCGCCGCCGAACCCAGCGTGCTGTTCGCCGACGAGCCGACCGGGAATCTCGACACCGCGCGCAGTCATGAACTCATGCAACTGCTGGCCAGCCTCAATCGCGAACGCGCCCTCACCGTCGTGATGGTCACTCACGAACTGGAGATGGCCGCCTACGCGCGGCGCACTGTCAATTTCCGCGACGGCCACATCGAAGTCGAGGCGTCGCCATGATCGGCAACGCGTTTGTGCTCGCGGTGCGCGCCATTCGTCGCAACCTATTACGCTCGTCGTTAACCGTGCTCGGTATTGTGATCGGCGTAGCGGCGGTCATCACCATGGTCACTATCGGCAAGGGCGCGACCGCGCGTGTGACCTCCGACATTTCGCAGCTCGGCGCCAATCTGCTCATCGTGCGTCCTGGTCAGCGCGTCGGCATGCAGCGTACCGAAGCGCCACAGTTCAAGCTGGCCGATGCCGAAGCGCTAGCACGCGACGTCAACACCGTCACAACCGTCGCACCGACCGCCTCGCGCGCGCTGGCGGTGGTGGCCGGCAACCGCAGCTGGCTGACCAGCATTTACGGCATCGACAACCGCTATTTCAGCGTTGGCAACTGGACCTTGGCCGATGGTCGCAGTTTCACCAACGGCGAACTG
>JANMJF010000234.1:0-4694 GCA_031371245.1 Pseudomonadota bacterium
TTCGTACCGTGGCTGGGTAATTTCGCTGAAATCTATAGCGACGAACAGGTCAACCGCATGGCCTATGACTTCTGGCGCGACAAGGTCAGACTCCGGATCACCGACCCCGCGATAGCTGAAAAGCTGGCGCCGACCGTGCCACCGCATCCCTATGGCGTAAAGCGTATTTCGTTGGAGCAGCGCTATTACGAAGTCTTCAATCAGCCCAACGTGGAACTCATCGACCTGCGTGCAACGCCCCTCGAACGTATCACCCGCGAAGGCGTGCAGACCCGCGACGGTCGCATCCATGCGCTGGACATCCTGGTGCTGGCGACCGGCTTCGACATGGTCACCGGCGGACTCACGGCGATGGATATCACCAACCCGGTCGGTGTCAGCTTGCGCAAACAATGGCGAGAAGGCGTAAGTGCATTCATGGGTTCCATGACCCATGGCTTTCCCAATATGTTATTCGTCTACGGCCCGCTGGCGCCCTCCGGTTTGAGTAATGGTCCCAGTTGCTCCGAGCTACAGGGCGATGAAATCGTGTGCTTATTGAAATACATGAGGGACCACGGTCTGAATCGCATCGAGGCTAGCGCGCAGGCTGATGCAAGCTGGCGTAAACGTATCGACGACTTCGCGGCGGGCACCTTGTTTGGACGCGCAGAGTCCTGGTATATGGCGACCAATATCCCGGGTAAGGCCGCGCAGATGATCAACTACCCGATCGGCATGCCTGACTATCTGGAGCAGTGGCAGAGGGTGAAAACGGCGGGGTATGAGGGCTTTGTGTTCAGCTAATGCCGTAGGTAATCGACTACCCCAGCGGATCATTCAAGCACAACTAAGTCGAACGCCTACCAACTGCTCGAGATCGAAAACACCACCGCCTTGCAGTTTTCATCGCAAGCACTCAGAGAGCGCGCATCCTGCCAGGACAGATCAGCCGTGAACTGACCGAAGGTCTTGCTCATGCCAACTGCGTAATGAATGTAATCGTAACCGGCCGGCCCGGAAGTCTTATCGCCATCCACGTTTTGATAGCCGAGCGTGACATAGGGCTTGAAGTCATCGGGCAGACTCACGCCGACGGTGCCGTAGGTGTAGACCGCGTCGCCGTCCTCGCCGAAATAGTTCGGCGAGTAGTACAAGCCGACTTCCAATGACGGCGTGAACGGCAGCCCTTGCCAGCTGTAACTCAGCTTGCCGTAGCCTTCGTAGTAGTTGTAGTCGGCGCCGACATCCTCGTTCTGGTCGGGATAGGCGTAGTAGATCATGCCGACATCCCAGCCGATGCCATTGGCGAACTTAGCGGCGTAGCCAGCGTAGACATCCACCTCGATAGAAGCCGTATCGCTGGCTGGACCGCCGCCGAATTCAATATTGGACGCCCATACACCGGCATAGAAACCCGACTCGTGGGCGTAGTCGAAACCGCCCTGAATAGCCGGCCCTTCGTTGCTATTAGTGATGCCGCGGAAGACGTATTCGGAAAACAGGCCGACATTGGCACTAAAGGTATGGGGCGATGTCGGCGTCTCGGCAGAGGCTTGCTCGGCGGCAGGCGCAAGGCCCACCACTAGCAGACCGCCGAGCAGAGTGACGGCACGGGCAGCGGTGCGCGGTGTGAAACGATAGGGCTCCATGGTCGAGTCTCCGTGGTGCGAACGTGACAGTGGGTAGCTATGGCGAGTATGCGCCACGCGACGAGCGTGGCTAGCCCGCTTCTGGCGCAGTCTTGTGCAGCGCTGCGGCCGGTTTCGGCCAGGCGATCTCGATGGCATATTCGCGCAAGCGTGTATCGAGCGCCCAACAATAATCGGCGATCACCGAGCCGGGCCGCGTGAGGGCGCGCAAGTTGAGCCACACCACCAGTTCGAAGTCGAGTCCGGTGTCGCCGAAACGCACCAGCCACACTTGCGGTTCGCGGTTGGGGTGGTCAGTCAAGGTGTGATCGACATCTTCAGCGGCGGCCAGTGCCGCCGTGCGCACCAGGGTCTTATCGGTCTCGTAGGTCACCGTGAAGGGCACGTGGATGCGCCGGTAGGCATCCTCCAAGGTCCAGTTCATGACCTTGCTGCTCATGAACTCGGCATTCGGCACCAGGATGTCGACATTGTCGCTGGTGGTGATGCGCGTCGCGCGCATATTGATCTCTTTCACCATGCCGGTCGCGCCGGACTGCAGCTCGATTAAATCGCCGACGTTGAGGCTCTTCTCGAACAGGATGATGAGGCCCGCGACAAAATTACTGATGAGGGTCTGTAAGCCAAAACCGACACCGATACCCAGGGCACTGGCGAACAGCGCAAACTTGGTCAGGTCAACGCCGATGGAGGACAACCCGACCACCACACCGACCGTCAGCAGCAGGTAGTGCAGCACCCGTCCAACCGTATACAGCGAGGCCGGACTGAAGGCCGCGTTGCGCGGCCCGAGGCGCAGCAATCCACCGCGCATCAATGTCGACAGCCACCAGGCGGCGGTCAAAATCAGCCCCAGACGCAGTAAGCCGAGGGTGGTGACCGGCGTCTCGTTGACCTCGAACAAAGGATAGGACAGCAGTGCGTGGGCTTCGGCGACGCTGCCGCGCACCGCGTCCTTGAGCAGGCGCACACTCTGTCCGACCCGTCCTTCGCGCTCGCGCAGCCGCTCATCGAGCATATCGACCAATTGCGTACCGCTGCGCAACTGCGCCGCCAGATCTTCGAGCGCGGTCTCCACCCCGGTCAATTCGGTGCGCGCACGGGCATAGAGTGCCGTGACCGACGGCTCATCGGCCGACTCACGCTCGATGGTGATGGCGCTGCGCAACTGAGCGGCACGCGCGCCCTGCTCGGTCGCGACCCGCGTCTGCCCGTCGAGCAAGGCCTGCTGCTTGCGCAACAAACCGCGATCGGCGCTTGGCTCGGTGGTATTGCCATCGGCCACCCGTTGCAACAGCCGCTGGGCCAGCACCGCCGACGCGCGACGCGCCTCGGCGATCGCGATCTCCACACTGCGTCTGAGGGTCTTGATGTCGTGGTAGCGCGCCTGCGCGCGTTCGTCGGGACTGGTGGCCAGCGCAATCGAGCTGGTCAGTTGCAGCTTCATCAGATCGGCGCCAGCGCTGTGGGCGGCATTCGCCGCTTCCTTCTCGATGCGCTTCCATTCATCCAGCGCACTCGCCGTGCATTCGATGCGATCACCGGCCACGGTGAGTTGTTTGAGGTGCTGGTCGAGCTCCGCCGCCAACGCGCTCTGGTGAGCACGCCGCCAGCGCAATTCCTGGTTCAAGGTTTCAATGCGCAGCCGATCGCGCATCAGACGCACGCCTTCGATCACACGCGCCGGCGTGTCCATCGCCAGATCGCGATAACGCAACTTGGCGGCATCTTGTTCGTCGCGACCCAGCACCAGAGAGCGTTCGATGAGGGCGATTTCCTGGGCTTCAAGATCGGCGGCGCGGCGCAATTGCTCGTTCTCGCGGCCGAGTTCGAGCACGTCATCCAGCGGATAGGCTTTCTTCATCGCAGGCGGCGGCGCCGGTGGTGCCGGTGGCGTCTGTAAAGTGCGCTTGTAACGGCCGAAATGACGCTCGATGCTGGCGCGTAATTGCGTCAGGTCGCTGAGCTCTTCACCGCCGAGTGTGGCCGCAATGCTGTCGAACTGTTTGACTAGCGCCGCGTAGCGCGTATCGAGTAGCTTGCTGTCGCCGTCGTCAGCGACCACGAAATAATTCCACCACTGCGGAGAGAGATCGCGCGGATCGGGAACGGCAGGGGCCGCAACCGGCACCTCGGTGGTCTCTGGCGACACGCCTGGCAAGTTTGGCGCTGCAGCGACCGCATTGGCCATCAACAAGCACCAGGCCAGCAAGCAGAAACGCAGGATGTGTCGGTTGAACGCGGGGCGAAAGAGGCAGGCAATCATCGCCACCGATTATAGAGGGCCGCGCTCGGCCTGCCCAGCGCGGCCGTGCTACAGTCCAGCTCGATCTGTACTTCTGAGGAGCGCTGCGCGCCCATGCCACCCATGCGTCCCCGTGATGCCGCCAGCCTCGTCATTCACCGCAAACGCACCACCCACTATGAAGTCCTGATGGGGCGTCGCGGCAGCCAGGCGCGTTTCAAGCCGGGTGTATATGTGTTCCCCGGCGGCGGCCTCGACCGCGCCGACTATCGCGCACAGCCGCTGCGCTCGCTGGCCGAGGATCTGGTGCCACAGCTGGCGGTCGCCAGCTCGCAGCGCAAAGCTGACGCGCTCGCCATGGCCGCCGTGCGCGAGGCGCGCGAAGAAGCGGGTCTGATGTTCGGTGTGCCGGGCAGCATCGGCACCGTCCGTCATACCACCTGGAACGAATTCCGCCGCGCCGAGTTGGCGCCTGATCTGAGTGTGTTGCAGTTTCTCGGCCGTGCCATTACGCCGTCCCACCAGCCGATCCGCTATCACGCACGCTTCTTCGCCGCTGCCGCTGAGATGTTCAGCGGCGACTTGGCCGGCGATGGTGAACTGGAAGATCTGCGTTGGATACGGATCGACGACACCGCCGGCCTGGCCATGATGGAAGTCCAACAACTGGTGCTCGAAATCCTGGCGCAGCGTTTGGCCGGACGGCAGGTGCCAGCGCGGCGTCTGTTCTTCAATTGGGGCCGCAGGAATGTGATCGACGCATGAATGTCCGAATGAATTCGGACCCACAAGCTGCCGAGGTTTGTTCCCATAGTCCC
>JANMJF010000266.1:0-1827 GCA_031371245.1 Pseudomonadota bacterium
GCACCGAAGGACTCGGCATCAGAAACGCCGAGCAGTGCGCCGTCGAGGTTGTAGCTCCAGGCGTGATAGGGGCAACTGAACAGCTTGCGTGCGCAACCCATGGCGCTGGCTTCAATTCTCGCGCCGCGATGGCGGCACACGTTCATGAACGCATGCACGGTGCCATCGGCAGCGCGTGTCAACAGCACGGGGATACCGGTGCGATCCTCGGTGAGGAAATCACCCGGGTTCGGCAACTGGCACGACAAGGCTGCGAGCAAGGGCTGGGCGCGAAACAGCAGCGCCTGTTCTTGCGCGAAATGTTCGAGACAGGTGTAGGCGCGCACGTCGTTCAAGGCCTGCGCATCGGCGCTATCGGTCGTTCGCTGATCGATGTGCGCGAAGAAGCGCTCGGTCAGTGCGAGCTGGGTTGCGTGTTCCATCCTGTGCTCCCGGTGACATGAAAAATAGGTATTGGCCCGACCCGCGCCGGCGTCAACGTGAGTCGCAACCCCGACGTGCTGTTTTATCGGTTGCTTCGGTAGCGCAAGCGCGTGTTGCATGACGCCGCGCTGGGCAGGTAAGGACGCCGGCACGGGAGCTGCCGGCCCGCTCGGTCATTAGGCGTGGGTGTGCAGAGCTGGGCATTCGCGCAAGCGGACCCTTTCGCCGGTAGCTCAAAGAATTAACGCTTCACGGAAAAATTCAAGGCATGCGCCAGTGTCCGCATGCCGAATTTTGCCATCGCCCCGATGTGTTCACTTCAAGCTCATGAACTGCGCCCGAGCGCTGTCGAATGATAGACGCGCGGCCTCGTCCAGCGGGCGTCGACGGTGCTCCTGAGAAATGATTTCGACGCCGTATGGTCCGGTATAGCCCGCCGCCTGCACGGCCCGTACAAATGTCGGCACGTCGAGTGCGCCGGTGCCGCAGAGGCGACGACGGTCGAGCGTATCTTCGAGCAGCGTTCCAACCACTGCGGCGTCGGCGTCATCGAGTTCAACGTGCCGCAGGTAGCGGATCGGTATTTTGGCGATCTCGCTATAGGGAACGTCAGCGCGCGCGAGATGCCAGATGTCGAGCAATAGTCCACCGTTGGCGGCGTCAGCGCCGGCCACTACCGCCAAGCCTTCGTCGATGGTGCGCAGGTTGGTCCACGGCATGATCTCCAGCGCAATGGCGGTGCCGGCCTGACGCGCGCGGTCACACAAGGCACTGAACCGCGTAATCATATGGTCGAGTGGCCAGATCTTGGCCTGCATGTCCGCACCGGCCTTGAGATGGCGAGCGCCTAGCGCTGTGGCAGCTTCGCACAGGTCATCGAGTACGGCAGTGCCTGTCTGGTCGTCCTCCAACCAGCCGACCAGAAATTCAAGTTCGACATGGACCATGTTGTGGTCGGCAAGAATGTTGCGCATGGTGGCAAAGTCGTAGTTGCGGCGCACCTTGACTAAATCGGAGTACATCAGCCCGATACCACGGTAGCCTGCACGGTGCGCGGCTTCGACGCGCGTGCGGAAGTCGATGGCGCTCGCCTCTTGCTCAGGCGAGCTCAAAGGCAGGACATTGCCGGCAATCGTCCAGTAGGTCGCAATAAGATCGGGAAGCGGGGTCGGCATGCTGGCCTGTCCTTATCGTGGGTGAGGACGATGATTCACGCAGTTAGATCTGAGCGCGTCGGCGAGGACTCACAGCGATAGCAGCACTCGCCAAAATTGTTCGACCCAGTCTGACCGGACGATACGGTATTCCGCATCTTGCAGGCAATCAGTTCGCGACTGGTTACGTGTAGGGGAAGGCGCGCATGAGCCTCAGTCCTTATTTCTGGCGGCGTTCGAACTCGACAAC
>JANMJF010000383.1:0-16926 GCA_031371245.1 Pseudomonadota bacterium
CGTATCGAGATCTTCAGATCAGGGTCGCCGACCATGACGCGGATCTTGGCGCTGACGGATGCAGGAGACATATCCGCATGCCCTTGGCCAGATCGTATCCCCAGCCCGAGATCCATTGATGCCACGGCTTGATGGCTCGCAACAGGCCCATGCCGATTTCACCGAACAGGGCGCCTGAAGTGACGATCCAGTACAGGATACTGGGACGATGCTCGACATAGCGGGCCAGGTCGGCGTCGAAGAGCGTGTAGACGGTGCCAGCGCGCCGAAACGTCTAGCGGTAAGCGCGCGGGATTGGCTAATCTCCCGGCATGTCACCACCACCCTTACCGCGCCAACCAGCCGCCCGTCCGCCGGCGAAATCCGCTGCGGCGAAATCGCGCCGCAAGATCCCACGCAAGAAGCCCGCGCAAAACCCTAAGCCGGCGCTGCGCGTGTGGTCCGCGCGGCTGGCTGGTCTGCGTCGCATACCGGGCTTCGTCTACTTCTTTACAGCCGTGGTGCTACTGACGGTATTGGTGCCGACGGTGAACTGGGTCTATCAAGTCGTCCACAAACCGTCGGAATTGTTCTTCCCGGTCAGCGACGATTGGTTCAGGACGCCAAGCCAGACCTGGCGCGACTACGGGTCGCTCTTTGTCGCCTATTCGACGCCGATCATGACACCCGAAATACTCGCTGCCCTGGCGCAGAAAGAGGCATCGGGGAATCCCGTGGCACGCACCTACTGGCGCTGGTCTGCGACGACAAATTTTTTCGAGATCTACCGGCCCGCCTCGAGCGCGGTTGGCATGTATCAGTTCACCGATGGCACCTTCGACGAAGCGCGGCATTACTGCATCCGGGCTCATCGTGTGGTCGCGGACGGCCCGTGGTACGACTGGCGTAGCTGTTGGTTCAACAGCCTCTATGCGCGTGTCATTCCGTCCCACGCCGTGGAGCTGGCGGCTTCCAATCTAGACCGGCAGGTGCGTCAGATCCTGGCGCGCAAAGGCATCCGAAACGCGACCCTCGGCCAACAGCAGCAGCTCGCCATCATCACCCACCTGTGTGGCGCCGGCGCCGCTGCTACGTTCGCGGCGCGCGGACTACAGCTGCGACCTGCACAACACTGCGGCGACCACGACGCCCATGAGTATGTAGAACGGGTTATGGCCCTGGCGCGGACCTTCGCCCAGCTGCGCAAGTAAGTTGACGGCGACGCGCAGCGCACGGCATGCTCCTTGACGCCGCCTCGACCAATGCTAATAGGAGTCCTGCGATGCTCAATGACAGCGATGCCGAATTTCATGCCTGCGCCGCCGATCAACTCGATTGGGCCGAGACCAATTTCTTCGGCTTCTATAATGTCGAGGCGCATCTGAACATCGGCGTGTACGCCTTGTTCCGACCCAATCTCGGCACCGTCAGTTCTTCGGTGTGCATCAACTCACAACGGGCCTTAACGCCCTGGGGCGCGGACTTCTGCGATTATCGCGCGCACCTGCCGATCCCCAATCCGCGCACCTTGCTCGACTACCGCCTGGCCAATTCACTGCACATTGTGTGCACCCAGCCCAATCGTGAGTGGACTATCCGTTACGACGATCAGGAAGGCACCCTGATCGACGTTCATTACACCGCCATCATGGTGCCCTTCGATATTCACGACCCAGCACTGGACCCGATGTGCGCCTCGGGCACCGACGCCGGCAAGTTCGCGTGGGGCACGGCTTATAACGGTCATTTCGACCAGACCGGGCACTTCGAGGGTGAAGTGCGCGTGCGCGGCAAACGCTACGCCATCGACTGCGTATCGACCATGGATCACTCCTGGGGACCGCGTCCCGAGCGCGGCAAACCCAACATGAGCTGGCTGCATGCCCACGTCGACAAACAGACCGCGCTGCACGCGATCATGGGTTTCGATGCGACGCTCGACGACAGCAAACTGACGCTCGCCCATGGCTATGTGGTCGACGGCGGCGAACTGCGCGGGCTGGCCAGCGGCTCAGGCAGCGTGCGGCGGCGGGTCGATCGCTTTCCCGATAGTCTTGATCTGTCCTTCGCCGACGCGCAAGGCCGTCAATACGCCTTACAAGGCCGTGCCCTGACCAGCTTCCCCTGGCAGTGCTGGCCCAATATGGTGTCGTTCAATGCCCTTGCGGAATGGCAGTTGCAGGGACGCCGGGCCTATGGCGAAGTGCAGGACTTCTTTGAACTGCCGCAACTCAATCGCTTGAATAGCGAGCGTGCTGCCGCCAGCAGCCTGGGTGCCGTTACTTCGTGAGCGAATTCGATGCCGTGCTGTTCGATCTCGATGGCACGCTGGTCGATACGCGCAGCGCATCGTGGCCCTGGTTTGAACGCACCAGCCGCGAGTTCGCGCTCGGCATCGATACGCGCGAGCAGTTCTTTGCGCTCTTCGAGGGAAATTTTTTCGAGTCGCTGGCGCGCCATTGTGGCGACCACGATAAAGCCGCAGCGGCCGCTCAGCATTTCATGGCCCTGATACGCGAGCACTACGAACCACCGTTCATTGACGGTATCGCCGACGTGGTGCGCGAGATGGCAGCGCGTCATACGCTCGCGATTATCTCCAGCAATATGCACGAAACCATCAGCCGCCTGTTAAATACCGGCGGCATAGCCACGCATTTCGCGCACATCTATGCCGGCGATACTCAGCCGAGCAAGTGCGCTGCGATTGCCGATTTCCTCGCCGGGCGCTGGTCTGACAGCGGCGCCGGCCGGCCATTTGAGGCTGGCCGGGTGGTGCTGATCACCGATACTGCTGGCGACGTCGGTGAAGCGGTGGCCAGTGGCATCCGCGCCTTCGGCGTCGAATGGGGCATGCACGACCGCCAGAAATTGATGGCGGCGGGTGCCGCGCAAGTCGCCAGCCAGCCGCAACAGCTACTGCAATGGATCAACTGAGTACGCCTTACAAAAAAAACTGGAGCACGAACATCCATGACGATCATTGCCGAAGGCTACAATTGCTTCGAGACCGACAAAGCGCCGGAGGGCACGATATTGTTTCTGCCCGACCCCAAGGCGGTCATCGCCCTGCTGCAAAGCGGCGGCCTGCAGAAACATATCCTGCTCGCGCAGGGCGGTACCACGACCTTTCTCGCACCGGCGCTCAGCATGGGTGCGATCGGTGTGATGACCTTATCGGGCGCGCCGGAATCCCATCTCGGCATCCTCTCGCGCGAGTTTCAGATCCCCTGCGTGATGACCACCTATCTGTGTAGCAGCGCGAGCCGCTATATCACCGGTGGTGACAACGCCGCGCATTTCGCGGCGGTTACGCAGGCTTTGAACGGCAAGCGTGTACGTCTCAATTGTCGCGACCAGGATATCGGTCGTGTCGAACTGCTGGATTGAACGAGGGGCCGTCATGACTGCTGCATACAAGAAGCGCTACACGGCTGACGACGCCGGCCTGCGATTCCAAGAACTGACCTATACCGGCAACTTCGTCGGCCTTGAGCCGGTGCCCGATGGCATCTTAGGCGATCGCATCATGAAACAGCGCGCCACTACGCGCGTGCTGGAACAGGTCGATCTGGCGGCGGTGCAAGCCGAGGAGTTCAGCATTGCCGAGCTCAATGATCTCAACAACTATCTGGCCTGGAATATCTGGGATGTCCTGGTGATGCGCGCCACCGAAGGCGCATCCGGCATGATCCCGCGCCAGGAATACGAAATCCTGGCGATGATGCACGAGTTCTACCGCTGGCCCGAAGTGCTGCGCATGACCACTGACGAGGTAGGCGTGCAGGGCGTGCTCGACATCGGCGCCTCGGCACGCGTCGAAGTCGGCACCAAGATAAACAGCGTGCACGACTGGTCGATAGGCGCGGTGGGTTTCGGCATGGGCCGTTGCGCGCTGCTGGCTTTGGAGGCCATTCAAGCAGACGACTACATCGAAGAAAGCTCGACCATTCTGAAATTCATGCAGCGCGTGCAATGGGGCAAACGTCAAGATGGCTGGATCCTGAACTCGCAGAATCGCTATCGCTGTCAGATTCATACCGAGGAATTCCGCGCCACATTAACGCCCTTGCTGGAGCGTTGTGACAGCGGTAGTCCTAGCCATGACGCCCTGATCCGCTTCAATGCGGCGGCGGAATTATTGTCTTTCCTCGATCATTTTGATTGCCGGCTGGGCCTGGGCGATACCGGCCCCTATCCCTTGCCAAACGGCAATCTGTTGATCATCCGCGACCTGTTCTGTAATGAAGATGCCTATCACTGGAGCGATGTCTGCGACCACGAGGGCGTGCCCCATTGTTACACGGTATTGCTCGAGATCGATGCCGAGGCGATGGCGCTGGAAGAGATCCGCGTCAACGACATCTCGACCACCTTCACGCGCCCCAAGAACTACATTCCCCACGTGGTGGCCGGCGCGATACTGGTGCGTGAGAAATGGGATACGCCCATGAGCGAAGTCTATCCGGTGCCCATCACGGAACTCGCGCCGCGCCTGGTGGGTATCCAGAACGCGACCTTCAAGCTCTACAGCAAACTCGCGCGCATGTGCCGCCGACAACTCATCACCAACGGCATGTATGTCTATTACGCCGGCATGATCCTGCCCCATCTGCGCCGCGCCGGTACCTATGAGAAGGCCTGCAGCGACTATCACTTCTGGGAAATCGATCAGCGCGTTTCCAATCACTACTACGAAATCGGCAAACGCGGCTTCGCCCAGACCACCGTGCCGAACAAGATCTTCTCCGGCGCCGGCTATCTGCCGTTTGGGGCCGGTGCCGATCGCCGCCGCTCGAAGTATTTCTGGAGTTGATGTCGATGGCTGCCACCGATCTCGCAGTCGATAGCTCAAGCAGTGTTGTGAGCTTGGATGCCGAGCGCTTCACGCTGCTCAATTGCATTCATCTGAAGCGGCTTGCGACCAGCGAGCAGCTCGGCGACCTGCTGGCCATGGCCCAATCAAGTTTGCAGGCAGCGCTGGAAGACGCCGCTGGCGAGGGCCTGCTCATGAGCACCAGTGCCGGACATATGCTGTTGCCGGAGGGCACGGACGCCGTCCAGCGCTATTATCGCGAGTGTTATGGGGCCTTGCGCGAAGCGCCGCTGCTGAGCCAGTGGTATAGCCGTTTTGAAGTTTTGAATACGCGCTTCATTGCCTTGTTGACCAGCTGGCAGCGCGATACCGGCGATGTGCAGGCGCTGGACAAGGCGCTGACGGTGGTCGAACAATTGAGCGATGCGCTCGCCACGATCACCGCGCTGCTGCCCCGCTACGCAGATTACCAGCGGCGCTTCCACGCGGCCATCGATGCGATCGAGAATGGTGACAACGACTTACTGTGCAATCCGCGCCGCGATTCGGCGCACAACATCTGGTTTGAATTCCACGAGGACATCTTGAGTGTTCTCGGACGTCCGCGCGAAACGACCTGATGCTGGCCCGCTGCCAGCATCTCTACGCACTGCTATGACAGGAGCCTGGCTATGAGCACACCGGAACCCAAGACCACCCCTATCGATCCCGGCCGACGCCCCTATGGTGCCTATCACGGCCGCTTCGATCGTCTGAATGCCAAACCGGATCCGGAATTGACCCACACTGCGGCCGGCACGCCGATGGGCGAATACATGCGTCGCCACTGGCAGCCGGTATGTCTGTCCCAGGAACTGACTGAAGTGCCGAAGGCAATTCAAATCATGGGCGAGAAGCTGATTGCGTTTCGTGATCGTAGTGGGCAGGTCGGTGTGATGGAGCGCCATTGCGCTCATCGCGGCGCCTCGCTTGAGTACGGCATCATCCAGCAAAAGGGTATCCGTTGCTGTTATCACGGCTGGCAGTACGACGTTGACGGGCGCGTGCTGGAGATGCCCTGTGAACCCCGCGACAGCCGCATGAAGGACAAAGTCTTCCAGGGCGCCTATCCGGCCTTTGAGCGCGATGGTCTGGTGTTCGCTTATATGGGTCCACCGGACGAGCAGCCGGAGTTCGAGCTGTTTGATTCCTACGTCCTGCCGACCGACACGAAGCTGGTGCCGTTCTCCAACGTCTATGCCTGCAACTGGCTGCAGGTCTACGAAAATCTGGTCGATCATTTTCACGCTGCGGCCTTGCATAACAACATGACGGTCGATAGCGTCGATGCCGCGATCCGCGCCGGGGTGAGCTTGGGGCAGGGCTTCTTCAAGATGCCGGTCATACAGTGGGAAGCCACCCGCAACGGCAACGGCAACGGCATGTGCTTTGCGGCGGGCCGGCGCGTCGATGACGAAAAAGTCTGGGTACGCATCACTGAGATGCAGTTTCCCAATGCAGTACAGACCGCTTCGCTGGTACCGACTGCGGCCGAGCAGCGTCACACCACGGTGGCCATGACGCGCTGGCAGGTGCCGGTCGACGACGAGCACATGCTGGTGTTCGGCTGGCGGCACTTCAACGATGAGGTCGATCCCCGCCACTACGGCACCGAAGCGGATTGCGGTATCGACAGCATCGACTTCCTGGTGGGCCAGACCGCCCATCGCACTTACCTCGAAGGGCAACGCGCACCCGGCGACTACGAAGCTATCACCAGCCAGGGACCGATCGCGCTGCACACGATGGAGACGCCGGCGCGCTCAGACGTGGGTGTTTATATGTGCCGCAATCTGCTGCGCCAGGCGGTACGCGGTGCGACGGCGCGTGACACCAGCCGCGACACCGCGCGTGCGCAGCACGAACCGCTGCCGGTTTATACCTCCGACTCGGTGCTCAATATCACGCGGCGTGAGGATGTCGACGACAACGAAGTGCTGATGAAAATCGGCAGCCAGGTGCTGGGAATCATGAAGGAATGCGACGCCGTGCCGAGCGCCGCGCGCAAGACCCACGCGCGGCGCCGCCTTGATGAGATCGATGGCGGGCTGCGCTGAGACGGGCGAACCTGACAAGGTTGGTCGCACCTCGCCGCTGCCAAAACGGAAGCAGACTCATGCAAGAAACACGTATGTTCTACACCCCACTGTGGCAAACCACCATGGTCGAAACGGAGCCGCGTTGGACCTTGATGCGCCAGGCTATGCTGGACAAGATAGGCCAGCTTCTGCACAGCGAGCGCAGTGTGGCCAAGACTAATTTCGGTGGCTGGCAGAGCGCGGCGGATCTATACAAACACCCCGAATTCGCCTGGCTGATGCAGCGCATCCTCGAACGCGCCAACGAGGTGGCTGTGAATTTCTCGCGCGAGAAGCGTTTCGACGACGGCGTGATGTGGGCCAATGTCAACGGCCAGTACAACTTCAACGCCATGCACATCCACGCCGATGCGCTGATATCGGGTGTCATCTATCTCAAGGTCGCGCGAGACGATCAGGGTCTAATTCAATTCTTCGACTCACGCGAGGGCTCTCCCACCTCCTATTGGCGCTGCTTTTCGCAACTGCCCGAAGAGACCGAAATGACCCAGGGTGTCGTAACGGTCGCGCCGCGCGAGGGCGACATCCTGCTCTTTCCCGGTTGGCTTAAACACTGGGTCACGCCCAATCTGACCGAGGACATGCGCGTCTCGGTGTCGTTCAATCTGACCATGTCGTGATCACTCAAGGGCTAAAGCGCCAGGCGCTGCTCAGGGCACGATTTCCGGCGATGACCAGCGTAGCGTCACGCACAGGCCGCCAAGATCAGAGCGACTCAAAGCCACGCTTGCGCGATGCAGTTCAGCGATCCGCGCGACGATGGCGAGCCCGAGGCCGCTGCCGGTGCCGCGCGATTCGGGCAACCGATTAAAACGGCGCAGGAGCGTGGCGTGCGCTTCGTCGGGAATTCCACCGCCATCATCGTCGACCTTGATTTCGGCGTAGTCATGGTCGGCTTGATGCGCATTGACGCTGACCAGGCCGGGGCTGCCGCCATGGGTGATGGCGTTGTCGAGCAGGTTGCGCAGTGCGATGGTCAAGGCATCGGCATTCGCCTGTAGCGCAAAATCTTGCGGCACTCGATTGACCAGCACCACCGCGCGCAATGCGGCGGGCACGGCGAACTCGGCAAACACTCGATTGACCGCATCATGCACGGCTAAAGGGACGGCTTCACCCTGTAAAACCGCAGGATCCAGCCGCGCCAGGCTCAACAGCTGCGCCAGTACCACCGTCATATGATCGACCCCCGCGACGACCTTGGTCAGCGCCTCGTCGCGCTCGCCGCCGTCCCGCGCGCGCAGCGCGACTTCGGTCTGGATCTTGATACCTGCCAGTGGATTGCGCAGTTCGTGGGCCGCGTCGGCAGAAAACTCACGTTCGATCTGCAGCGCCACTGACAGACGCCCGAGCAGGACATTCAAAGACTCTGCGATAGGTTTCAACTCCTGCGCTACGACTTGCAGCGCGAGCGGCTGTAAATCCCGTGACGATCGTCGCGCGACATCGCGCGCGAGGCTAGACACCGGTCGTAGTCCCCACGCAATGCCCCAACGCAGCATCCACAGCAACAAAACAAGGGTTGATAACGTTGGCGCGCTCAGCCCCAGCGCCAGACGTCGCAGGACCTTCGCGCGTACTTCGATCGGCTCCCCAACGGAAAGTTGAACGGGGCCGTAGGTACCATCACTTGTCAAAGTAAATACGCGCCAACTGTGGCCGTCGATGGTGCGTTGTGTAAATCCGACCTGGGCAGGATCTGCCAGTCGCGTGGCGGGCGCGTTCGAGGATTGCAGAAGATGCGGGGGACTTCCCAGCCAGACCTGGTAGGCGTGATCGCGCGCGTGGCTGGGTAATTCGAGATGCAGCTTGAGCTCTGCTGCGATGAAATCATCGAAGCCTGATCGCGCTTGTGCATCAGCAGGCACGTAATCGAGCGACTCCGAACGGATCAGCGCCTCGATGGTCGCGGCGCCTTCGGCGATATGGGCATCGAATAATGCATTCACTTCGGCGTTGAGCTGCCAGTATAGCCATGCGGCCAAAAGACCCCAGGCCACGACACTGCTGAAACTGAACACGGCGAGGAAGCGTCGGGCGAGCGAGTGGGTCATGGCGCTGTGTCGATCACGTAGCCCACGCCGCGCATCGTTCGAATCGTGTCGTCGCCGAGCTTGCGCCGCAGATGATGGATGTGGACGTCGATAGCGTTGCTCTCCGCCTCCTCGCCCCAGGCGTAGAGCGCCAGCGCGATGCGCTCGCGACTGAGTATGGTGCCAAGGTTCTCGGCAAGCACCGATAACACTGCAAACTCCTTGGGCGTCAGTGCCACTAACGATCCGCCTTGTCGGCAAGTGCGGGCCGCCGGATCGATCTCCAGGTCGCGAATTCGCCATTTTGAATCGGCATGACCGACCCCTCGGCGGTTCAGCGCGCGCAGGCGCGCGCTCAGTTCATCGATGGCGAAGGGTTTGACCAGATAGTCATCGGCGCCCACATCCAGGCCGAGTATGCGATCTTGGACGCTGTCGCGCGCGGTCAGCAGCAACACCGGCAGGCGATGATCCTGACGACGCAGGATTTTGAGTAGCTCGAGACCAGACATGCGAGGCAGCCCGATATCCAGCACCATTACCGAATAGACTTCCGTGCGCAGCGACGCGAGCCCGTCTTCGGCGCTGCGAAACCAATCGACGGTATTGCCGGCCTGTCGCAGTCCGACAGCGATGCCATCGCCGAGAATGAGATCGTCTTCCACCAACAATATTCGCATGCTCACCACCGCCGCTCGCGCGCGCCTCGTGCACAGCGCGCCGAGGCGCTTAGCCGGGGTACATAAAATCTTTGACGGGAAACTTCTCTACCTCGCGCAGCGTAAAGAGCTGGGTATGCACAGCATCGACGAACTTCTCGTCGTCGGGTGCAATCTTCGCCATGAATTGCGGCTCGTTGAAAGCCGTCACCATGTCGGCAATGCTGTCGAACCACAATTCGGCGATGCCATCGAAGGGCGCGCGCCGCCATTGCGTGGTCAGCTTGCTCGCATCCCGCGCGCCGCTGTAGCCAGCCACCCAATGGCATTGCACATAGCGTCGTACATGGCGGGTGAACTCGGGCACGCCAGTGACGATGGCGCCGTGCATGTGGTTCCAGTAATGGTCGAACTCGTCGAAGGACATGCCCTCGCGACGCTTGATCACCACCGAGAGTTTGACCTTGGGCGCACCATTGCAGGCAATCTTCTCGATTTCGTTGGTGACCATGATGGCGACGGCCTCGCGATCGATGAACTTCTCGTCGTCGGGCCCCACCAGCGCCACGAAACGCGGCTCATTGAAGGCCGTCGTCATGGCATCAAGGTTATCGAACCATACTTCGGCGATGCCGTCGTAGTCCGCCCGCTTCCATGCCATGCCCGCGCCGTCATAGCTCGGGTCGACGATATGGGCCTGACTGTAACGACGCACATGACGGGTGAACTCCGGGATGCCGACCACTAGCGAGCCATGGCTACCATCCCAATAGCGATCAAATTGCTCGAACGACATTGCATGCTTGCGCTTGAGCAATACGGCAAGTTTTATCATCGGCTCGTCCTTCGCACGATCATGCCGTGCATGCTAATGGGCTTGGTGCAGATTCGCGATCGGCCGTCATCACGCATCATATAGCGGTTATAAACAACTACCCGTTCGAAGGGAACTCCCATTCCGGCGTAGGGCTAACTGCATTGCTGCGCCGTCCGCTATCCTCGCTGTGTTGGTGCGGCATTGTCGCCTGCGCCACACCTGCGCGCAGACCGCCCGGGTCGTCGCCACCTGAAGCGCACTTCGGTACGTTCGCAGCCATGTTTACCGAGGGAGCGGCCCACCATGAAATTTGGATCGTTCTACGTGCTTGAAGCACCCGACGGCGACTATCGCAAAGCGTGGACGCACATGATGGGCCAGATTCAATACGGCGAAGAACGCGGCTATGAAAGTGTGTGGCTGGCCGACAATCATGGTTCTGTCTAGGCATGCATGCCGCGACTCGCGAGCGCACAATCGGCTGACCGCTGCGAGCTGCACTGCCTGCCGTCCATCCCAACAAGCGACTAAACAATGAACGATGCAAGCCTGACACGACGCCCGTGGTTGGCGGGTGTGGTCGCGGTGGTGTTATTGCTCGCAATACTGGCGCAACTGCCGCATCTCGCCGACGACGCCTGGGAGGACGAAGCCGCAACCTTGGTCTTGTTCGCAGCGCAAGACGTCGCCCATGCTTTCGGCGACTACCGTCTGCCCAATAATCACATGCTGTTCAGCGCGGCTTTATCGCTGTGGTGGTCACGCGGTGACAGCATGACGAGCGCACGGCTAGTGCCGGCGGTGAGCTGGCTGTGCAGCATGGCGCTGATGATCGTCTGCGGGCGACGCACACTGGGCTGGTACGCCACCGCCTTGGGTATTGCGTTATGGAGTGGTGGCGCGCTCGCCGCAGTGTTCGCGGTGGCGCTGCGGGGCTATGGATTTTCCTGGCCGTGGACGCTACTGGTGATGTTCGCCGCACAGCGTTATGTCGTCGACGGGCAGCGCAGCGCCGGTCTGTTGTACGTGGTCGCAAGTTTCGCCTGTCTTGCCATCCTGCCGACCAACGCGATGGTAATCGCAGTGTGCGTGACCTGGAGTCTGCTACTAGGCAGACAGGCGGACGGCACCCTGCGGCGCGGGGTCCTCGGCCGCGCGGCCCTGGCCTTGCCCGCCGGTCTGCTCGGCGCACTCGTTTATCTTCCCCATCGCGCGCAGCTGCTGGCTCATATGCACAATGGTTTCAGCCGCTGGTCGAGCGCCGAGGTGCTGGGTCACTGGTGGCTGGCGAGCAGTGCGCAGTACTGGCCTCTGCTGCCGCTCATGGTCTACGGCGCTTTTGTCACGCGCACTGCTTTGGATGCGGACCGTGATCGCGATGCTCGGCGCGCCGTGGCGCTGGCGGCAAGTCTGTTGTTGGTCGTGCCACTCGCCGTGCTGTTGTCGCCGACCGCGCTGGTGCCACGCGCGCTAGTGCCGCTGTTGCCTTTATGGTGCCTGGCGGGCGGCGGTCTGCTGGTGCCTGCGGTGACGCGTGCGGCCGCGATCTGGCGCTGGCCCCTGCCCCAGACCTGCGCCGCGCTGGTCCTGATCTGCTTCGCGCTCGGTCGTCTGGTGCCGGCCTGTGGTGGCGTCGCGTGGCAGTTTCCGCCAGGCGACGATCTGTGCCACCCGTTCTATCGCCACGACTACCGGCCGGCCCTGCTGCTGCACGCGCTCGATCAACACTACGCGGGTGCACCCGTGCTGATCGAGTCGCGCGCGGTGTGGGCGATGATTTTCGCGCAATGGAATGCGCGCAGCCAGCGGGTGTTGTTGCTCGATCAGGCGAGTTGGCGCAGCACCCTGGCCACGCGCGCACCGCAGCTGGTGGTGAGTGCCAGCCAATCTGCGGCGCGCGCCGTCGCCGTGCAGGTGATGGCGCGTGAACCGCGCGTAGTGCGGCAGGTGCTGAACAGCGGCGTGCTCAAACTCTACGCCTTGGATTGGCAGTAACCGGTCTGCCAGTGCTCGCGCAAGTGCATTCAAAGGTCGAGCACCAGACTCGCCGACGCGTCCACGCCGCCGGCCGGCACCGCGCAGCAGATCAACACTTCGCCGACCGCCGGTGTTTCAGTCGGCGCGATCGCATAGTGCACCTGCCCGCTCACCAGCCGCGTTCGGCAGGTGCCACACGAACCACCACGACAACTGTACTCCGGCATCAGGCCGCGGCTCTCGGCCAGTTCCAGCAGGCTGCCGCTAGCAGGTGTCCAGCGCGCCTCTTGGGCAGATTTCAAAAACATCACCGTCACCGGCTGGGTCGCCGGCGTGTTTTGTTCGGCGCTTATCGCGCCCTCGTCCAATTGTCTACGTAAGGTCGCGGGGCCGAAGGTCTCGGCGTGAATACGCTCGTCGCTTACCCGTAGCGCACGCAGCGCGTCATAGAGTTCTTGGGTGAAGGCACCGGGCCCACACAAATAAAAATCGAAATCATCGAAGGGCAACAATGTCTTCAGCAAATCGATATTGATACGCCCGCTAAATTCGAAGTCCTGCTCCTCGCGCGCGCCGCGCGCCGGCGCACTTAATACCCGCACCCAGTGCAAGGTTGGGGCATTGCCCGCAGTGAGTTCGGCTATCTCATTGCGAAATGGCAGATCGGCGAGAGTGCGTGCGCTTTGCACGAAATAAGTACGCCGTGTGCGGCGCACGCGTTTGCCTTCATAGATCACCTCGCGCAGCATCGACAGCAGGGGCGTCGCGCCAACGCCGGCCGCCAACAGCACCAGCGGCCGGCACTCTGCGGCGTCGACCACGAAGCCGCCCTGCGGCGCGCGCGCCTGCAATACATCACCCACCTTGATGTGATCGTGCAGATAACCAGACACCGCCCCGACGCGCTTGACGCTGATCCGCAAGAATCCATCCGATGGCGCGCTTGAGACGCTATAGGTGCGGATCACCGGTGCCGCTGCACCAGGCAAGGTCACGCGCAGCGGCAGGTGCTGCCCGGCACGAAACACCGGCAGCCCAGCGCCATCGGTGGTTTCGAGATACAAGGAACGGATAGTCGTACTTTCCATTTCTACGCGCGCCACGCGCACGCTGCGCCAGGTATCGCGCAATGCTTCGGCATCAATACGTGCGCGAGTCTGTTGCCACGATCCGGTCAGCAGGCTGTTGGGCGAAAATTCACGCAAGCGCCAGCGCAGGGCCAGGGCCGCCTCGTGTCGCACCAGCGCCTCGACATGCACGCGCCACAGCCGCTCGGCGCCCTGGAAGGCGGCTACTTCGACGCCGTCGAAAACGATCTCGGTGCGACCGCTTACTTGTAACAAATCGCCGCTGTCAAAATCGATGAACAGCAGGCCAGCACGCGGATTGACGAGTAGATTGCCGAGCGTGTTGAAAAACAGGTTGCCGGCGAAATCTGGAATGCTCAGACACTCGCCGTCGACCTGCACGAAGCCGCGCTGGCCGCCGCGATGGGAGACGTCGACGGCACGGCGGGCGGCGTCGCCATCCAGATCGACATAGCTGGCAACAAAGAAAGTATCGGCCGCCCGGATCACCTGCCGTGCAGCATCGTCGAGACCGTTGAGCTGTTGGTATCGCGCCACGGTCGGTGCGACGACGAGCTCGCTATCGCGCAACTGGATGTACTGCGGACAATTGCCAAACGCGTGCTCGACCGTGACGGAAAATCCGCCATCGGCGAGCATGCCTACTCGACCGTTGACGCGATTGCGCCGCCGTGTATGCAGTTCGATCCCAAGCAATCCCACGGCCGCACCGAGAGCGAGGCTCGCAGCGGCGGGATCACCTACACGCGGAAAACTTTGCAACCGCAGCGTCTGCGGATTTGGCGAGACAGCAAAGCCCGGCGCGCCGGTGAGGATGCTCGCCCACGGCCGGCCCGCAGCATCGACGGTGCCGAGCACTAGAAATGGCAACTGGCGATAGAAATCGCGATGCTGCTCTGGCATGAAATCCCGAATGACCTGACGCCCGACATCTGCCATACGCGCGGCCACGCCAACGCGCGCCTGCAACTGTTTTTCACCGGCATGCCAGGGCGATGTGCGCACGTTCGTCTCGGAGTCTGGCATTTCGGCTACGTCCATCGACATTGAAAGAGATCGCGCCGAGGGCTGTTAGATCAACCGCCATTGCACCAACGTATAGGGCGGGTCGGCGTTATCGTGCGGCTCGAACACCGCTGCCACCGCCGCACCGATGACGACCTCTTGCAGCGGGTCACCGAGCAGATTGCCGATCATCCGCACTTGGCCGTACTCGGATAGTTCGACCAGCACGACCAGATAGGGACCATGGCCGTTCAGCGCCGCATGCACTGGGTGATGGGGGCGCTCGTAACTGTAGATGTGACCGCGACCAGCGATGTCGACCCACACCATCTCAAACGAATGGCAACGATGGCAGATCCATTCCGGTCCCCATTGCCAGGACTGGCAGGCGCTGCAACGCTGAATGCGCAGCTTGCCCACGCGTGTGCCGGCCCAGTACGGCGCGGCCAAACCGTCGGGACCGGTACCGGGCTGCGGCAGCCCCTCGGGAAGATAGGTGCTGTTCACAGTGCTGCCTCCGATCCAAGAATCAAGGAACTGACCGGCGTGACCATCGGCCCACCCATGATGATGGCGGCGTCATTGTTGTGCGCTTGGTTGATAGCCACGCCACGGATCTGGCGCACAGATTCGTGCACCAGCTCTAAGCCGTGCATATAACACTCGGCGAGATTGCCGCCGCTGGTATTGATCGGCATGCGACCGTGCGGCGCGATGAGATTATCTTTTACCAGCACCTCGTTGGCCTCATCGGCTTTCACCAAGCCGTGTTCGACCAGGCTCATGAGTACACCGCCGGTGAAGTTCTCATAACACTGCACGATGCCCATGTCTGCTGGCGAGAGCTTGGCCATTTGGTAAAGCCGCGGCGCGAGTTGCCCAAAGTGGCTGCTCGCATAGTTCGGCATATTGTGCGCCGGCGCAGCGCTGCGTTCGTCGCAACCCTGCGCACAGGCGAGGATATAGGCCGGCTGGTTCTTGAGATCTCGGGCACGTTCGGCCGACACCACGATCACGGCCGCCGCGCCATCGTTCTCCTGGCAACAATCGTAAAGATGAAAAAACGGTTCGATGATCCAGCGCGAAGTGTCGTACTGCGCTTCATCCAGCGGTCGGCCGCGCATCACGGCATTGGGATTGTTCTGCGCATGGTGATAACAGGCCAGCGAGATGGCGCGCAACGCATCCTGCTTGATGCCGTGCTCGTGCATGAAGCGCGTGACCTTCATGGCGAAGCGCTGCGCCGGCGACATCACACCATAAGGAACGACGAAGGCATCGTCGCCAGATAATACCGCTGCGGCACCACTGCGGCCGTAACGCCGATACTGCCCTTGCGCCAGCGAGCGGAACGCGACTACACAATCGGCCATGCCGGTGGCAACCGCCGCCGCCGCATTGCCGATCGCCCCGCATACACCGCCACCACCACCGCCCCAGAACATATTGGCAAACTTGAGTTCTTTGATGCCGAGCGCGGCAGCCAGATGGCCCGCGTCCGAACGGTCATCGCCATAGGAGGCGAAGCCATCGATTTCGTGGGGGCTGATACCGGCATCCGCGCAAGCACTCACCACCGCTAGAAGCGCGAGCTTGAATTCGCTGTGAGGCGAGGCCCCATGTTTGTAATAGGTCGTCTCACCGATGCCGGTGATGGCGGTCTTGCCGCGCAAACTTCGTTCGGACATGCCTTTCCCCTAAAAGATCTGGCGTGCGCCACTTCGGTCGAGGTCGAAATCGCTGGCGCTTCGCGCCGAATTGCCAGCCCGACGAGCAGCCCCTCGCCGCGCGCGTCGGACCGCGACTGTTTCAGTTAAGACCCCTCAGCGCCTGCGATTATAAGCACTGCGGCAAACGCTCCCCATAGCCTGCGCGCTGGCCGCACGCCGATCGGACGTACACTGGCAAAGGTGTTACCGTCCGAGAGCATACTCATCTACACAGAAGGAACGAGGTCATGGCCAAAGGTCAAGTACGCAGCGGGCGCGAGCCCAAGAAGCCCAAACAAGTGAAGAAGCCCGATGCCACTGTCAGTTCAGTGTTCGGCGGCGCCTCGCCGGGCACCCGCGCTGGATCGACACGCCCCCCGGGAAAATAAAGCCTGCGCTAGGTTCGGGAACCACACTACGCACACCGCTGCCGAAAGTGTCGTTCCCGGGCCTGTGGATGGCCGCTAGCTGCGCACCAGCATAACCGTCGGTCCTTTTTCCTCGCAGCTTCGGCTTAGGCGTGCTCAGATGTCGATGTCGGTGGGCGTCGCCTTGCCGGTGAGCAAACACGCCGACTCCAGATGTAGCGCGCGTTTGCTACTTAGGACCGTGGTCAGAATTATCTCTAGGTTCGGCTGTTCCTGAGCGTGTGGCGATGGGCTATCGAGCACGGGCCTTCAGTTTTACCGGCAGATGTTTCAAGCC
>JANMJF010000427.1:0-2454 GCA_031371245.1 Pseudomonadota bacterium
CCGCCCTCGACCTTGATTAGAGTCGGCACGGTTTCGATGCGCAGCCGATAGGAGGTTTCCAGCGAACGGTCATCGACGACGCGGCCGGTCGACGGGAAATCCAGCTGGTCTTGCACGTAGACCGTCAGCGGCAGGCCACTGCGTTCGATAGTGTGCAGGACGGGGTCGACCAAGACGCAGGTCGGGCAATCCTGTTTGACGACGGCGATCAGACCTTCCGGCAATTGCATCAGCTTTTTCCTATCATGCGCACCTGGCGGTCGCCGGAGCATAGTGCACAAACGCCCGGGACCGAAGTCTGGTGCGCGCCGGCGATGCGCCTGCCCGCGATCATTCTTTACATTTGACGGCGCTACGGGCATCGACACCAGCGCCTCGCTAACTGACGATAGCGAGCATCAAGTTGCAAACGACCAGCCTCAGCGCTTAGTCGCCAACGCATAGTCTTGGAGAGATCACCGATGTGGCGCAAATTACTGGCACTACTCGCATTAACGGCTACGCTGGGCAGCGTCCAAGCCGCTTCCATCAACGTGCTGTGGTACACCTATGCCGACCCCTTGTCGCAGTATCGCGGTGCGACCGGCATTGCCGACATCGCCAATCTCGCGCCGACCTACCCGCAGAGCAGCGGCCTGGCATGGAACCTCACTTTTTTCGACAACACTAGCGCCACGCCGAATTTCTCGGCCTACGACGTGCTCGTCACCGAAAGCGGCGAAGCCTTTCGCACCAATCCGCCGGGCGGCGCACGCGCCACGCCGAACTACGACGCGATTCTGAATAACAAGGCGGCCATCAGTGCGGCGCGCGGCGAGCGCACTATTATCTCCGGCACGGATGCAGATTTTCATGCTATCCGTGGTGATACTGGGCTGTGCGCGGCCTTCAGCGGTTGTGGCTTCTGGGACGGCGCCCGCGGCTATCTTGTCAACATGGTGAATTGGGCCGGGAGCGGCAATGGCTTGGGCATCGTTGCTCTGCTCGACGGCGAATTCCCCGCGCTGGCAGATCGCTGGTGGGTCAAGGCTGACTCCTTCCTGCACGACGAACTGGCCGGGCATGTGCAGTATTTTCGCGATAACACACCGGTCATCTCGGCCGAGGCCGCCGCCTATCCGCTCAACGCGCAGTTGAGTTCGCTCGGTCTTTCCCATTGGCAAAATTCCTTTCACGCCGGTTTTGTCGGCGTCCCTGGTTACACCGGCACGGTCTTTTCAACCGCCAGGCCCGGTGTGCCGGTCACCATCGCAAGCACGGCCTTCGTAACGGCGTCGACCTCACCGGTGCCTTTGCCAGCGTCGATATTCAATTTGTTGTTCGCGCTGCTGTTGCTGATGCCACGCTGCTTGCGCACCACGCGCCAGCGCTAAGCCGATTGAGCAACGCTCAGCGCGCGAGGATGGCGCGCAACGCAGCGTCGAGTTCGCGGCTTGCATCGCGCGCCGCGCCCAGGTTGCGCCAGCCGATATGATTGTCGGGCCGCACCAGCACGGCACCCTGTGCAGAAATCTCCCGCACTTTCTCCCACCGGCCGTCGACATCGGCGTAAGCCTGCCCCGCGCCGATCGATGCCTGCACGAGGCGCACGCCCAGGCCTTGCGCCACGGCGCCCGCCGCGCTCTGCCAGGCGGCGCCATCGTTGCCAGTGATGAGCACGAAGGCGCCGTCGCTGCCGCTCAAGTCATGGCTCGATAGACGTTGCCCGTCGCGGCTCAGCCACGCATGGGGCAAGCGCTGGCCCGGGCGCGTGCTGGCCTGATACTTGCCACCCATGGGATCGGGGATCGGGGCCGGTGTGCCGTCGTCGACCAGAGCGCCTTGCGCGTAGCAGAAACCAATCTCGAGATCATGGGCCTGAAATTCGGTGCGCTGGGTTTCGAAGACTTCTGCCGCGCGAGCGCGGCGGGTGGCGCCCATCGGCGTGTCGACGAAGAAGGTCTCGAAGGTGGCATGGCGCAGCTCGGCTGACTGCATAGGCGAGAAGCCCATGCCGGCATCAAGCACGCTGTGGTTCATGGCGGTGAACATTGCCCAATCGACATTGCGCCGGCCTATCGGTTGACGCTCTGATTCGAAAGAATCCAGCAGTTTGCGCTCGGCGCGTCCGCCGATCACGGCGGCGAGTTTCCATGCAAGGTTATGCGCGTCCTGCACGGCGGTGTTGAGACCCAGCCCGGTCGTGGGCGGATGGCGATGGGCGGCATCGCCCGCCAGGAATATGCGACCGGCGCGATAGCGCTCGGCGAGCACCGCTTCCAAAGTCCAGTGGCTGACTTTGTGCACTTTCAGATCCGGCATCGGCAATTTGAGCAGGGCGCGTAGCCACGGTTTGACGCTCTCTTCGTCGATGCTGTCGCCGCCTTCGGGTGGGAAGCTGAAATGGATGATCCATTCCTCGGAGTGTTTGCCCCAGGTCGGACCCATCGGCACCATCGCGCCACTGCCGAAGGC
>JANMJF010000455.1:0-3085 GCA_031371245.1 Pseudomonadota bacterium
CCATCATGGCGCCAGAAGAAGCGCTTCAATTCAACACCCGTCAGCAGGGAGTCCAATGCGTCGCGTTCGAAGCGCGCCCGTGCGGCGCGGAAATCTTCGGCGCGCGTCAGAGGCGAAGTGGCTTGAATCAGCGACAGCACGTCGAAGTCGACCTGCGCCGCGAACTCCCGCATCACCGCCTCGCTGCTCGCGGTGTCGGTGGCGTTCTCGGCTGCGCGCTCGATGACCGTCACCCGTGAGCCGAAGCGTGCACGCGCATCGTCGCGAATGGCAGTCGAGTCCGACGCGACATAGACCGCGTCGAAACACGCGGAATCCAGCGCCGCCTGCAGACTCCAGGCATACAGCGGACGGCCGGCCATGCTGCGCAGATTCTTGCCTGGAATGGATTTCGAGCCGCCGCGCAGCGGCAGCAGGGCGAGCCAGCGCATCAGCGCAGATGCACTCCGGGCAGGCGCTTCAGCTTGGCCCGCTGCGGCGCCTCGATAGCGAGGATGGCGGTCGGCTTGTAGGTCAGCGCGGTCGCCACCGCGCGTGCGTCGCGCACCAGTTTGCGCAGACCATCGGGCTCCAGCGAGGCCGAATGGTCGGTGCCCTTCCAGGTGCGATCGAGGGTGAAATGTCGTTCCACCCAGTTCGCGCCCAAAGTCACCGCCGCCACGTCGACGGCAATGCCGAGATGATGGCCGGAAAAGCCGATATCCTTCACGCGCTGGGCATAGAGCTCGCGCAGACGCGCGACTTCGAGCAGACAGACCTGATCGAAGGGCACCGGATAGCCCGAGGTGCAGGCATACAGCACCACCCGCTGCTGCACGTCCAGACGTTCGAGCAGGGCGACGATTTCTTCCTGCTCGGCGGGCGTAGTCATGCCCATCGAGATATGAATCTCACCGCCATAGTCACGGGCCAGGAATTCCAGCATCTCGAAATGCAGGTTGCAGGCCGACGGCACCTTCAACATGGGGGGATGCAAGGCCACCATTTCACGCGCTGAGCTCATGTCCCACACCGAAGTCGAATAGCCGATGCCGAACTCCTGGCACCAGCGCAAGAGCTGGCGATGTTGGTCGGGATCAAATTCAAGGAATTCACGATGGGCGCCATAGGTCTCGCCATAGCTGTTGGCGAGATTGGGGTGGGGCGCGGCGTATTCTTCGGCCGTCAACAGCTCGCGATTGCAGCGCTTCTGGAACTTCACGAAGTCGGCCTTGGCAAAACGCGCCGCGGATTCGATCAGATCGCGCGCGATCGACATCTCGCCTTTATGGTTGCAGCCGATTTCGGCTACGACGCGGGGGTGTGGTCGCTGGCTCACTGTCCTGCTCCTTCATGCTTGCTGTGCGGCGGCGATGCCGCGCTGATCTGCGACGCGTCCAGCTCCAATACCGTCACATCCGGCAATCGGTGCGCATGGCAGGCGGTACGATAGCGGTGGTCGGGCCGCAGGCCGTAGATGGGCTTGACCAGCGTGCGGATGGTACCGGTCAGCCAGGCCTGCGGCCAGGGTAGTGCAGCGTCGGGCATTCGAGGCGCCGCTTCGGCACGCGCTCTCGAATGAAGAGTCCGACTAAAGTCGGACCTACAGGGGCTGCGTTGCTTATCTCGCCAACGGCCCGCGCACCAAGCGCCCCGGCAGATTGCCGCTAGCCTGATTGTTTTCCAGCAGCACTTGGCCGTTGACAATGGTGGTGCTGATACCGCGCGCGGTCTGCTTCAAGCGCTGCGCGCCGGCCGGTAGATCGTTGACCAGTTCCGGCATGTTCTGGTTGATAGTGTCGGGGTCGAAGATCACCAGATCTGCGTTCAGCCCTTCCCGCACCAGCCCGCGATCGTAGAGCCCCCAGGCGGTGGCCGTGTCGTGGGTGATGAGTCGCACGGCTTCTTCCAAGGTGAAGGCCTGCTTGTCGCGCACCCAGTGGCTGAGCAGGTGGGTTTGCAGTGACGAGTCCATGATCTGCGCAACATGGGCGCCCGAGTCCGAGAAAGTCACCACGCTGCGTGGGTGCTTCATCATGGTCAGCACGTGGTCTTGATCTTCATTGGCCAACGGCTGGCGGAAGAAGGCGTTGAAATCGGTTTCAAGCGCAATGTCGATCATGGCCTCGACGGCATGCACGCCGCGCCGCCGGGCAATGTCGGACAGCAGTTCTTCGTCGCCTATGCCCTTCATGTAATAGAACCAGTCCCACTCCGGTGGGCGCGCCTCGGCGCCGACGATCTCGGGACCGTTGTAAGGCGCACTCGCGACTTCAACCAGCTTGCGCTTCACCGCCGGGTCACGCAGCAATACCAACTGTTCGGCTAGCGGCTTGGCGCGGATCTCACGCCATACGTCCCAGCTATCGAAGGGCGTGTGGGACTTGAACGACAGCAGGGTCGAGATCGATCGACTGTGGGCCTGTACGAACATGCGTCCACCCGCCGCGCAAACGTCGTTGGCGAGTTGGTAATAGGCGGGCCACACATCGGGCGCGATACGAATGCTCGGCATGCCGAACGTAATCGGTACCCCCGACTCGACCGCGAGCGAGGTCAGGCGCTCGAAATAATCGAGCTTGCGCCGCTCGCTGCGGCCGGGTGCTTCGCCCGCCAGTTCGAAAATGCCGGCACCGGTGGCGCCCATGGCGTTGACGATAGCGCGTACTTCTGACCATTCGGCAACCCGGCTGGCGACCGGACGGTCGTCGGCGGTCAGATGGTTGTGGGTACGCGAGGTCGAGAAACCTATCGCTCCCGCGCGCACCGCGTCCTGCACTTCGTGCTGCATGCGCTTGAGCTCATCAGCGCTGGCCTGTTCACTGAAAGCGCGCTCGCCCATCACATAGGTGCGCAAGGCCGAGTGACCGATGTAGCCGCCGTAGTTGATACCTTTGGGAAGACTGTCGAGCACATCGAGATATTCGCGGAAGGTTTCCCAACGCCACTCGATGCCGGCTTTCATCGCATCGCGCGAGAGGTCTTCGGCGCGTTCGAGATTGCGGAACACCATGTCGGCGTCCTTGGCCGCGCAGGGCGCCAGCGTGAAACCGCAGTTGCCCATGATGACGGTGGTGACACCGTGATAGCAGGAGCACGAACCGAG
>JANMJF010000493.1:0-15752 GCA_031371245.1 Pseudomonadota bacterium
AGCTCCAGCACCTTCATCACTTCACGCACCTTGGCGGCGGCGAACGGATCGGCCGGCATCAAGGACGGGCTGGGCGTGGTCTTCTCCAGATACTCGAGCATGACATTGGTTTCCGACAGGAAGCCCTTGTCGGTTTCCAGGCACGGCACCTTGCCCATCGGGCTCTTCGACTTGTATTCGCTTTCCTGGCTGGGCATGGCGGCGACCGCCTCGAACTTGAGGCCCTTTTCCAGCAGCGCGAACTTCACCATGTTGTAGTAATTGCTAACTTCGAATCCATGTAACTTGAGCATGTCTTTTCCTCTGGTTGTTGGTCGTCTCACGAACAGGCTGGCGCCTGCTGCTGGCCGAGATGGGCAGCACGACAGCTATGTATTGTTTTGGGTGTGGCTCGCGCCGGATCTAGATCGCGCCGATGCGGCGCCCGATCTCAGCGTAGCGGTCGAGCCAGCGTAGCACAGTATCTTTGTCCTCGGTCGGGCAGCGCGGGATGGCGCGCTCGATGCAGCCGAGATCGGCAAAACGCTTCAGATCGTCTTCCTTGGTCGCGAAAATATCGAACATCGAAATCGGCACCTCGGACGGCTCGCGACCGTTGTCGCGCAGACGCTTGTGCAGGTCGTCGATGTCGTCTTTCAGGCTGCCATGGAATAGATCAATGGGTATCCAGCCGTCACCGAATTCAGCGACACGCTTGCGTCCCCAGCTTGATCCGAAAGTGCCGAGTATGACCGGCGGATGAGGGCGCTGCACCGGCTTGGGATAGGACCAGACCTTATCGAAATTCACATAGTCGCCGTGGAAGCTCGCCTCCTCCTGGGTCCACAGCGCCTTCATGGCTTTAACCCGTTCCTCCAACACCTTCCAGCGCTGGTCGTAGGCCGTGCCGTGGTTCTCCATTTCTTCGCGATTCCAGCCAGCGCCAACGCCGAACAGGAAACGACCGTTGGAAAGCTGATCGACCGTCGCCACCGTCTTGGCCAGCGCCAACGGGTCGTGTTCGATGATGAGACAAATACCGGTGCCGAGCTTGATGGTCTTGGTCACCACCGCTGCCGCTGCTGCGCTTACGAAGGGGTCGGACATATGCACGTATTCGCGCGGCAAAGGCCCCTTGCCTGGCCACTCAGTCTGCCGGCTGGCGGGAATGTGCGTGTGTTCTGGAAACCACACAGACTCGAAGCCGCGCTCTTCGGCGGCGATCGCCAGATGGTCGGCACGAATGGAATATTCGGTGTTGAAACTGAAGACACCGAGTTTCATGGCAATTCTCCCCTGGTTGAATCAGCGCCGCCGATGCGCACTCTGGAAAGGAATGTCCGACTGCAGTCGGACCCACATTGAAGAGCACAGAATTACATGCCGAACTGACGCAAGATCTCGGCACGATGTGCATCCAAGCCCGGCCCGGCGACCCGCACCGAACCGGGGGTGTCGGCAAAATGCACCGGCACGCCGGCCACCTGTAGGCGCTGGCCGATCTCCGCGATCTCGACTTCGGCGATCATTTCCCGCGCGGCGACGTGGGGATCGGCGAAAATGTCGGCGACATCGTTGACCGGGCCGCACGGCACGCGACCACCGAGCACCTCGGCAACTTCGGATTTGCTACGCGTGCTGGTCCAGGCTTCGATGGCGGTACGCACCCGTTCGCGTTGTCGCACACGGTCGGCATTGCTCTGCAAGCTCGCATCAGCGAGCAGGTCTTCGCGTTCGATGAGACGCGCGAGCTCGCGCCATTGCGCCTCGATCGGACAACCGAGCGCCACCCAACCGTCGGTGACCGGATAGATCGAGAACGGATTGACCAGTGGATGCTCGTTGCCTTCGGCCCGGGGCACCAGGCCGGCGACGGAATGCTGATGCACTACACGTTCGCAGATGGCGAGGATGGCGTCGTACATCGCGACATCGAGAAACTGGCCTTGGCCGCGCCGCTCGGCCAGCCGCACCGCGGCGACGATACCAAAGGCGCACATGATGCCGGGCACGATGTCGCCGATGCCGGGGCCCGATTTCAGTGGTATGCCCGGCCCAGGCCCGGTGATGCTCATGAAACCACCCATGGCCTGCGCGATGATGTCGAAGGCCGGCCACTGCGCATAAGGACTGTGACCGGTGCGTGGATCACCGAAACCGCGCACGGCGGCATAGACCAGGCGCAGATTTTCAGCGCGCAGAGATTCATACGACAAGCCCAAGCGGTCCATCACGCCAACCCGATAATTCTCCACCACCACATCAGCCGTCCGCGCCATGATGCGAAAGGTCTCGACGTCATGAGCATCCTTAAGATCGAGCACGATGCTGCGCTTGTTGCGATTGATGCTGTGGAAATAACCGGCGTGACGCTTGTCAGTGTCGTTTTCGTAGAACAGTCCCAGGCTGCGCGAGACGTCACCGCCAGGTGGCTCAATCTTGATCACATCGGCACCGTGATCAGCCAGCACCATGGTGCAATAAGGTCCGGCCAGGACCTGGGTCAGATCGAGCACGACCATGCCATCCAACACGCCGCGCAAAGGATTCGTATCAGTCATAACCTACTCAGCTGTCTGCTTTACCAAGCAGATGGTCGGAAATAATGCGTAATTGGATTTCCGAGGTGCCCTCGAAAATCTTGGTCAGCCGCGCGTCACGCCAGTAACGCTCGACAGCGTAGAGCTTGGTGTAACCGGCGCCGCCCAAGATCTGCAGGGCGTCGCTGGTCACACGCTCGGCCATTTCGCTGGCGAAATACTTGACCATTGAGGCCTCTTTATCGCAACGCTCGCCGCCATCGATGCGATCGCAAACGTAGTACAAGAGCTGGCGCGCGGCCTCAATGTCAGTCGCCATGCGCGCCAGTTTAAAGCGCAGATCCTGGAACTGTGCAATTGGCCGACCGAACTGCTGACGCTGCTGGGCGTAGGCCAGGGCGTCTTCCAATGCACCCTGGGCGAGCCCGATCGAACGGGCGGCGGTATGGGCTCGCGCTTCGTCCAGTCCACGTGCCAGCGCATAGAACGCCTTGCCTTCGGCGCCTAGCAAGGCGCTCGCCGGTGCGCGGAAGTGATCGAATGCGAGCTCAAAGGTCTTCCAACCGAAATAGCCAATCTTGGGGATCTCCGCGCCCTGCACCCCGGCCGGCAGTTGCCCGCGCGGCTTGTCGAGCAGGAAGGCGCTGATGCCGAGATGACGACGTTGCGCGTCGGGTGGCGCTGAGGTGCGCGCGAACAACAGAATGTAGTCAGCGCCATCGGCGAAGGTACACCAGTATTTATTGCCGGTAATGACCCACTCGTTACCATCCCGTTCGGCACGGCAGGAAATCGAGGCCAGGTCTGAACCCGTGTCCGGTTCCGACAACGACATCGCGCCCAGGTATTCGCCACGCACTACGCGCGGCAGTATTTGCGCGCGCTGGGCATCGTCGAGCAGGCTCATAGTCATGGTGCCATTACCGCGCGCAACGATGCTGGCGACGCTCATCCAGCCGCGCGCCAATTGCTCGGAAATCAGGCAGTACTCGAACACGCCCAGACCACTGCCGCCGTATTGCTCCGGAATACGAATGCCGAAATAACCCATGTCGGCCAGCTTCTGGCGCAGTGCCATGGGGATCTCGCCCTGCAGCGGATCGAGCACATTGGCTACCGGCAAAACTTCATGCAGGGTGAATTCGCGTGCAGTGTCGCGAATCATGATCCGTTCTGGAGTCAGATAGCGGTGCGGACTGCGGGCCTCGTCCATGAACACGTTCCTCGCTATGGTTGCATGCCGGTGAACGGCGCGGTGCTCAGAAGGGTTTGGAAAACACAATGCCAGCCGTACGCAGCGCGTCGATATCAGCCGCGCTCTTGCCCAGCAGTTCGCTTAGGATTTCTTCGTTGTGCTCACCAAGCAAGGGCGCGACATAAGCATTATTGGCGGGAAAATCTGAGGTCTTGATCGGCATGCCCGGAATTTGGAATTCCCCGGCCACCGGATCAACGATAGTGCGTATCGTGCCGCGTGCAATGAAATGCGGGTGGCTGACCGTCTGTTCGATGGACAACACCGGTGCGCACGGCACGTCGTGGCTATCGAACGCGGCGATCGCGCTGTCGACATCGGGGAAGGTTTGCAGCCAGGCCTCGACCAGCGCGATCACTTCGTCCATACGTGTCATGCGCTCGGCATCGCTCGCCCAGCCCGGCGCGGTGCTCAGTTCGGGGCGACCCATGGCCGCGCAGACATCGGCCCAATGATGCAGGAAGCCCATCAAAACCACATCGCCACCGGTGGCGCGAAACACACCGGCTGGGCACAGATAGCTCAGATGCCGGCCGCTGCGCATCGGTTTGATTTCACCGCCACTGGCAGTGAACTGATGCACGTTCACTTCGTGGGCGTGGTAGTAACAGTCGAGCAGGGCGATATCCAGATACTGACCACGACCGGTGCGCGCGCGATAGAGCAAGGACGCTGCAATGGCAAAGGCCGCGTGGACGCCGGTGCTGACGTCGCCCAAACCCAGCAAAGGGATATAGGGTGAATCGTCACGCGGCCCGATCATGGAGGTCACGCCAGCATAGGCCTGAGCGATGTAATCGTAGCCCGGCTTGTGCGACAAGGGCCCGCTCTGGCCGAGCGCCGAGATCGAACAGAGGATAATGTCCTCGCGCAGCTTCTTCAGAGCGTCATAGGCGAGCCCCATGCCCTGCATGACACCGGGCTTGTAGTTCTCCACTACCACGTCGCAATGGGGCACCAGTTCGCGCACCAGGTCGAGCCCGCCCGGTCTGCTGAAATCGATGGCGATGCTGCGCTTGTTGAGATTCTGCTGGACAAAATACAGGCCACGCTCGTTACGCATCTTCGACACCAGGCGCGTGCGATCGCCAGTCGGCGCGGTTTCGATTTTGATGACGTCGGCACCCATCTCGGCGAACAACCGCGTGCAGGTCGGCCCGGCCAGCGCACGCGACAGATCGAGTATGCGAATGCCGCTCAACATATGTGGAATGAGTTGGCTCATGGGCGCTCCCCGGCGATCTTTTTCCGACGATAGACCGCGACGGCCTGTTCAGCGGCGGCGATCGTCTGGGCGAGCAGGGTGTTGATGGTCATCGGACCGACACCGCCCGGTACCGGCGTATAGGCCGCGCAGCGGTACACCAGTGGCGCCAGTTCGATGTCACCCACGCCGCCGGCATGATAGCCGGCATCGACCACCACCGCGTCGTCCTTGATCCACGCGGCGCGGATGAACTGTGGCTTGCCCACCGCACCGACCACGATGTCTGCCTGGCGCAGCAGTGCTGGCAGATTCTGGCTGCGCGAGTGACAGATCAGCACCGTAGCATCGGCATTCAGCAACATCGCCGCCATCGGCTTGCCGAGGATAGGGCTGCGGCCGACCACCACTGCAAGCTTGCCGACCAGGGGCACACGATAGTGGGACAGCAGACGCATGATGCCGACCGGCGTCGCTGACCCCCAGGCGTGCTCGCCCATCGCCATGCGTCCGTAGCCATGGCTGGTAACACCGTCAACGTCTTTAGCCAAAACGATGCGATCGAAACATGTACGCTCATCGATGTGGGCAGGCACAGGATGCTGCAGCAGGATGCCATGTACGTCGCGATCAGCGTTGAGTTGATCGATGCAGGCCAGCAACTCGGCAGTGGTGGTGGATGCGCGCAACGCGATGCGCAGCGATTCCATGCCCACTCGCCCACAGGCATTGCCCTTCATGCGCACATAGGTCGCCGAAGCGGGATCGTCACCGACCAGGATGGTCGCGAGTATCGGCGCTCGTCCGCCATTGCCCAGCTTGAGCTGCGCGACCCGCGCCGACAAGACGTGTTCCTCGGCCGCAGCCAGGGCCTTGCCATCGAGCACCAATGCAGACATCCCTTCCTCCGAACTTCGTGATGTGTAATGGCGGCCGGCGGTATAGTGCCCTGTTGGTCACAGGTCTGACAAATCGGGTGAGGCGCGCCATTGGCGCTAAGCTCTGCAACCAGAGTCCGAATAAATTCGGACCCACAAGGCCCGCAGGTTTTGTCGAAATTTGGCCCCCATCGTGCCCCACAGGAGACAAGTCATGCCTGAGATTCGATACGGCGAAGCGGTCGAAGTCGCAGCACGCGTACGCCGCGTGACCGCCCCCAACAGCGGGCGCATGACCGGCCCCGGTACCAATACTTACATCGTCGGCAGACGCGAACTGGCGTTAATCGACCCCGGTCCCGATCTGCCAGAACACGTCGACGCACTCGAACGCATCTGCGCCGGTCGCCTGCGCTGGATCCTGGTCACCCATACCCATCGCGACCACTCGCCGGCAGCGCACAACTTGGCCGCGCGCACCGGCGCTGAGTTGTTAGGCAACGTGATCGCCAACGATGGCTTCCAGGACGAGAGCTTCAGCGGCGCGCGCGCGCTGGCGCAGGACGACCGTCTCGCGACCGATGAATTCTCCATCCGCGCCCTGCTCACACCCGGCCACGTCAGCAATCACATCTGCTATCTGGTCGAGGAGGATGGTCTGCTCATGACCGGTGATCACATCATGGGCGGCTCGACCGTGGTCATCGTGCCGCCCCACGGCAATATGCAGCACTACATCGAATCGCTGCGACGTATGTTGAATTACGAGGTTCGGTTTCTGGCGCCCGGGCACGGCGATTTGATCGACCAGCCACGCGCTGAAATTGAGCATCTGATCGCCCATCGCCTGAAACGCGAAGCCAAGGTGGTCGCTGCGCTGCATGGCCTGGGTAGCGCCACCATCGACGTCTTGACGCCGGTGGTCTATGACGACGTCGACGCAATAATGCATCCCTGGGCCGCGCTGTCGCTGCACGCCCATCTGCTCAAGCTGCGCGACGATGGCCGCGCGCGGGAACAGGATGGGCGCTGGACTATGCTGGCCTGAGCGACGACTCAGAAAGAAATTGAGAGACTCAACGAGCCGAAATTATGGCGACGGTGCTGGCCGTCGAATTCACGGCTGCGGAAGACCTGGGCATAGGACAGCTTGATGGCGTCATAAACCACACTCCCGCCCAGGATCAGATCGCCCACCGGAATTTTTTTGTCGACGCTGTGGCTGTTCTCGAAGGTATTGCCGTCGAGAAAGATATTGCGCGCCACCAGTCGCCCACCGAGCGCGGCGAAACCGTAGGCGCCAAAGCCGCGCCCACGGCCGGCCGCGCCGCTCACGGTGCTCGGCGCATTCGCATCGCCGCCGGGACGGATCAACGAGGTACCAAAATCACGCGGCAGATTCCAACCCAGGCGCAGCTCTGCGCCGGCCGCGCCGTAGTCCATCACCGTCCCGGCAGCGAGCCCGGCGTGGGTAATGAGGTCGTAGCCGACCTGGCTGAACACTGCCCCACTCACCACCCGCCACTTGCGCTCGTAGTAAAGCAGGAAGGCCGGTTCGTTGGAGAGCTGGTTCTGCCAACCGCGTGGCACGTCAAAACCACGCAGCTCGTGCACCAGACGCTGCGCGTCCTGCGCCAATGAGGCCGGACCTATTATGCCAACTTGAATGTCCAGGGTATCGGCCACCCAGTCGGTCTTGCTGACCAAGCTCAGGCCGCCAAACAGCCAACCGGCATAAGGCCGGTCGTCGGTCACCACTTGCACGGCCTGGGTATCGCCCGGCGTGAAGATCAACTGGCCGACCGAAAAGCCGAGATTAAAAGCGCGCTGATTGTCGCCGAGCGCGGCGTGTTCAAACGCGTTCAAACCGTGAACCGCGCGCAACAGCCAATGTGGCACGCCCGGCGCATCGCCCAACGCTTTGAGGTTGGGCGACATCCAGTTCAATTTGAAACCATTGGTGTACTGCTGATCGGTATCGCCGAACAGGTCGTTTTCAAACAGCACCGTCAAGGTCTGCGGGCCAGGCGCGGGTATAGGCGTCTGCGCGTCCAGCGCCGGGCACGGCCTACACGTTACCAACAGGAGCAGCGCAATCAGTTGACCGAGCTTGCAGTTCATCGCACGGGTCTTGGCTTGGCCGAACAGCGCCGCAGCAATGGGTGTGCAGCACCGAGTGTCATTTGAGCCGCCCTGTGCGTGGCTCGGGATTCTCGTGCAGCTGCCTGAGCCAGGCGGCGAGTTGGTGGGCACCCAGGTGTGGTTCGAGTGCCAGCATGATGGCCGCCACGCCGCTGGCGTGGGCGGTCGCAAAGGACGGCCCTGAGACGAAATCGTAACGCCCGCCCGGCACCGTGGTAAGCAATTGCAAACCCGGCACGGTGAGGCGCTCACCTGGCACTTCGACGCCGCCCTGGCGCGCCTGCTCGACCGCGATCACTTCCGGTATCGAGGTTGGAAACGGCTGCCCAGGTTCTTCACCGATGGCGCCGAACACGATGGCGCCCAGCTCCACCGCCCGCTCTACCAGACGCGCAAGCAGCGGGTCGTCCGGTCCGGCGAGACTCAGATTGATGATGCGCGCGCGGATTTCGATGGCGTAATCGAGCGCTTGGGCGAGGGTGTCGCTGCTGCACACGCCGATCCCATAGCTCGGCTCCCAACAGGCGCGCAACACGTAGACTAAGGCATCGGGCGCGAGCCCGTGTATGCCGATGCCGTTGCCGGCACGGGCGGCGATGAGGCCGGTCACTGCCGTGCCATGGAACTCCGCTGGAACAATGTGGCTGTCGCCACCGACAAAATTGCGCGCCTCGACAACTTGCCCGATCAGATCGGGATGGGCAGTATCGAAGCCGGTGTCGATGATCGCGACCCGCACGTTGCGCCCGCGACCAAGGGTGGCGAGGGTTGATACCCCGCCTGGCCGCGTGCGGACCTGCAGATCGAAGTAGGGATCCTTAGGTGGTATGCCGGCGACATGATGCAGCCTGACCGCTTGCGCCTGGGCGACGCGCGGATCGGCCGCGAGACGCGCGAGCAGCGCATCACGATCACGGCCGGGATCGAGTGCGAACAATGCACTGTTGACGCCGAGCGAGCCGAGACGATGCTGCGCCAATGAAGTCAGCGAATATTCGCGCGCCAGCGCCTCCGCCGTGTCGGCCGGCGCTTGCGCGGCATCGCTCAGCACCACCATCACCTGGCCGCTGGTGACGTCATAGGCGCGGGCGGCGCCGACCGACACCAGCAGCGTAATGAGCAACACGACGGCGCGGCGCCCAGCGCCGCGAGAGCTCACCGGCGACGATCCGGACGCGTGCCGGTGGTGCGCAGGGGTTCGACAAACAAGGTGTCGGTTTCGGCGCGCATTTGTTTAATGACGTCATCGACATTGCGCGCGCCGAGCACCACGCGCACTGTCATCACGCCGATGGGCGAAGGGCCCTCGATCAGTTCGGCATCGTGGCTGGTCAGCCACTCCTGACGTTGCTGCGCCACGACCCCGTCCCTCAGCACCACGCGCAACAAGGGTTGATCGAGCTGCGAAGGCAAGCGTTCCTGTCGGCCCAGGGTTTGAAACTGCTTTTCAGCAACGCTGGTGACGATCTCGTCGACGTGGTGTTGCTTGAGCACCAGCACGATACACAGCCCGCCCAAGGCCAGGCCCGCCAGTAGCGGTGCCGGCATCAGCAAGCCAGCCAGCAGCGCGCGCAAACGTCCGCGCCATGAGCCCTGACGGGCATCGATCTCGGCCGACAGGCGCATGAATGCCTGCGCACACGCATGTTCGTTG
Source organism: Pseudomonadota bacterium (assembly GCA_031371245.1). Lineage (GTDB taxonomy): Bacteria > Pseudomonadota > Gammaproteobacteria > JADJYF01. The sequence goes on from JANMJF010000493.1 coordinate 9,653, forward strand.
GCAGGCGCCGCCACCGCCATGCTCAGTTGCCGCAGACGCCGCACTTCATAAGTACAAATCAGGCATTCACGCAGATGGCCGTCGACCTGCGCACGCTGCACGGCGTCAAGGGCATCATTGTGGTACCAGGACAGCAGTTCCCATACTGCCTGGTGGGCCGGATGGTTCGTTTGATTGTCAGCGGGTTTCATCCGCGTTCTCCAGGCTTCTAGCCAATTCGAGGACAGGTCGCAGGCGCTCGCGCGCGTAAAACATGCGTGTCTTCACGGTGTTCACCGGGCAACCAACGATGGCTGCGATCTCGGGATAGGTGTAGCCATAGAAAAACGCCAGATGGACGATGCTGCGCTGAACCAGCGGCAACTTACCGACCGCCACGCGAATGCGCTCAATAGCGGCGCGATGACTGACGATATCGGCCGGATCACGACGATCCTCCTGCTCGACCTCACACTGCAATTCACGGGCTGCTAAGCGTTTGTTCGATTTCAGCCGCTTGAGCGCCTTCTTGTACGCAATGCCGAAGATCCAGGTCGAGACCTTGGACTGTTCGCGGAATTGCTCGGCCTTGGTCCATACCACCATCATGGTGTCGTTAATGGTTTCCTCGACATCGTGTGGATGACCGAGGATGCGCAGCGCGAATTCAAACAGCCGCGGATAGAAATCCCGGTATAGCGATTCAAAGGCGCCTGCGTCATGTCGCAGACTGCGCAGCCGTGCCAGGTCATGGTCAAGTTCTTGGTCGATGCGATCGGCGATTCTTGTCATGCTTTTCTTGAGCCGGCACCTTCGCGACGATGCCGGCTACGCTCCCCTGGTTATGCCTTGTGTACCCGACCGCGAGCGGGTGGTTCAATCATGCTCTACGCAGCCGGCCGACGGCTGGATGCGCTCGCCCGCGCCCGAGTTCAAGTCAAGCGACCGTGGAAACGCAGGAAGTCCATGGCGGTCTCGGCCGGCCGCTCGATCATCGGCACATGGCCCATGTGACGCATCAGAATAAATTCAGCATCGGCGAGCAGCGGTCGCAGGATAGCCAGCGCGGACGGATGCAGGATGCGATCATCATCGCCCCACACCACCAGCGTACGCACGGCTAAGCCCGCCAGGCTGGTTTCCAGTGCCAGCGGCTCGCTGAACATCTCGCCGAAGATTTTGCTGTTGAAGGGCGCGTCAGCCACTGCTCTCGCCAGCAGCGGCCGCTTAAACTGCGCCGGCATATAGGGCTGCTTGCAAAAGCACAGCGCCGCGAGGCGATCGAAAGCGACCATATCGATCGCCACCAGCGGGTTATCGCCGGTTTCCAGCAGCGCCAGCATCTCGCTTTGCTCGGCACTCAAGACCCCCGCCGGCGCCAACAGCCACAGGCTCTTCACCCGCTCCGGATGGCGCACCGCAAAGAGACTGGCGAGGTAGCCGCCCATGGAATTGCCGCCGAGGTGGAACGCCGCCAGACCTAAGGCATCGGCGAAGGCCACTATGCGTGCCAGCTGCTCATCGACGCCGTAACTTGCCGCGTCGCGGCGGCTGGAATCACCGAAGCCCGGCAGGTCCGGCACGATAACGCGGAAATGAGGCGTGAGCAGACGCGCGACCAGCGTCCAGTGATCCTTGTTGGCGCCGAAGCCGTGCAACAGCATCAGCGCTTCGCCTTGACCACCGTGCAGATAAGCAATGCGATGACCGTCGACCTCAACCTGCGCGAGCTTGAGACCGGCGCTGCGGCGACCAAACGCCGTAGCCCATCGGAACAGCAGGCCGGGTGCGGCGTAATACAGCAGCACGAGCGTCAGCAACGCAGCAAGCAAGGCCAGCAGTACGGCAATCATCGACGCTCCCCGTTCTCGGTCTGGCCGCCCCGCATCACGGGCAACAGCAAATGCGAGGGCCGCTCGGCGTCGTGGAATACCCGTTGCAGAGCACTTTCAAATCGGGTCGCCTGGTGCGCCAGTTCGCCGCTATTGGGATTGCGGTCGTAGCGCGGAAAATCACTGGAGGTGATGAGCACCCGCAGGCGATGGCCGGCCGGCACCAGGATCGCGGTTGACCACAAGTCGATGTCATAGCGTTGCAGTGCGCCCGGCGTCAGCAGGCGGCGCGACACACTGTCACGGCAGGACGCGCGTACTACGCCATCGCAGATGTTGATAGTCGTGCCGTCGGCACGTACTTCACACAGTTTCACTATCCAGTCGGTATCCGGTCCTGACGTCGTGGCAAACAGCTCGGCACGCACTTGGCCGACGATTTCGATATCGTCCGCGAGCGGCTGCGAGGTGAAGCTGAGCACATCGCGGCGCACCAGCAGCGGACCTTGATCGACGGGTCCAGCGCTGTATTGAGCGGGCATCAGCAGGTTGCCGCCACAGGTCGGACAGGGATCATTGGGATCGTAGACATAGCTCGACGGCGGCGCCTCGGCCAGCGGTGACTGGCGACCGAGCGCTCCCCCCGCCTGCAAGTAGAAGGGCACCATGCGGACCTCGCGCGGTGGCCAGCAGTCTTCGTCGCGCCAGCGGTTGGCGCCCTGCACAAAAAGCTTCACTGGTGCGTCATCGCGCACGCCGTTGTCGAGCCCTTTCAGCCAATGATCGAACCAGCGCAATTGCAGGCGCGTGAGATCTTCCTTCAAGTCGAGAAACAGGCCGTTGGCGCGCAAGCCGAAATCAACATCGCCGACCACGTTGTGGAACATGCCGTGGGACCACGGCCCGATCACAAGCCGGCTGTGACGGCGGGCGAGCTCGCTGCCACCGTTAGCGCGCATGCCAGCAAAATGCTCAAGATCCGCGCCCAGCAGCAGGTCGTGCCAGCCAGCGATAATGAGGGCCGGTACTTGCACCTGCGCATGGGCATCGGAAAACAGCAATGAACGCGTAAAGTCGTCGGGCAGTGGGTGGCGCAGGAATTCATAGAAGAACGGCACCAAACTGTCATCGTCAGGATGAGCAGGTGCGAAGCGCTCCAATGGCAGGGCACGTAAGACCTCGGCGAACGCATCGACATCGTCGATGAGTTGGGTGAGCGGCGCAAAGAACTGCGCCGGTTGCGGGCGTGCACGGATCAGCGCGGCCGGACCGATGGCGCGCAGCGCCCACATCGCCAAGGTGCCGAGATTGAGCGCACCGCCACGCCAGAAATGATTGCGCCAGAAATCGTTGGGCGCGGTGGTCGGCGAAATCGCCCCCAGCGCAGGATGACCGCCCTGGGCCGCCAGCCACGATGTGCCACCCATATAGGACAGACCGTAACAGCCGACCTTACCGGTGCTGAAATCCTGGGCCGCGCACCAGGCCACGCTGTCATGACCGTCGGCGCGCTCGTCGCGGTAAGGAAAGAACACGCCGCCCTCCGAGGCCCAGCGTGCGCGGACATCCTGGATCACGACCGCATAGCCAGCCGCCGCTGCGCGCAGGGGGTCGAGGGTCAAGGCTGTGATCGGCCACAATTCTTTGTTGTAGGGCGTACGTTGCAACAGGACCGGGTAGCGGTCGCCATCGCCGGGCCGGTAAATGTCGGCGCGCAGGCGGGTGCCGTCGGCCATCGTCACATCGACGTTCTTATCGACTCTCAATGACATGGGCGGGGCTCTGGACGCTGGCGCGTGAATGAGCGGCAGTTGGACATTGCAGCGATCATCGCCGTAGTTCGCCGCCGACGAAGCCAGTCAGAAAACGCTCGAGGGTGGCGCGGTGCAGATTGAGCAAGGTCAGCCAGTTTTGCAGGAAGAGGCTGCCGGCCTGCGTCATGGAATACATGCGCCGCGCCGGACCTGCGCTGCTGGTGTCCCACATCGAAGACACCAGACCGAGACCCTCCATCTGCCGCAGGGCACGGTAAACGGTGCCCTTGTTGTAATTACCGAAACCGGCCTGCTCAAGTTTTTGCGCCAGTTCGTAACCGTAGGCGGACAATTCCTTGAGCATGGCGAGCAGTTGGGCATTGAGCATGTCACCGGTGGGATGACCGGGGTTGGCGGGACCGTCGAGCTTGCCTTCCGCGGTGAAGACCGGTGGCGCTGATTGCGGTTCGAGCTTGGATTTTGGCATGGGCCATCTATATGCAACTTGCATCTAGCTGTCAAACGGTCTACAGTTTTTGCACTGCAACAATTTACGCGACCCAAGGGTCGCCCCCACAGTTCACAGGAGCATTCCCCCATGACCAGCAAAAAAGCCCTTCCTCCCCAGTTCGCCGAAACCACCACCGCCTACCTCGAACGCCTCGAGTCCGGCCATGCGCGCTTCGTCGAAGCGCTCGGCACCGCCCGCGAGCGTAGCGCCCGTGTCGCTGACAAGCTGATCGAAAACCTACTTGCCGGCCAGCGTGACGCGCTGAAACTCGGTAAGACCCTCGCCGCACAGCCGACCGAATACGGCAAGAACATCGAAGCCTTCCTGCACTCCCTGACCGGCGCTCAGGAGCGCACTCTGGAATTCGCCAAGACCGTCTATCGCACCAATAGCGAGATCGCGGCCGAAGCCCGCGCCGCCGCTGCCAAAGCGATGGAAACCAGCAAGACCCTCGGCAAGCCCTTCGAGCGACTGACCAGTCTGTGGATGCCAACTACCAAGTAAAATCCTAGTACACCTGAACCGGGTGGCGCACGGACTGGGTCCGCCGCCACCCGCCTGCGGTCGACGCATTCCATGATTACAGAACAGTCAGTTAACGACCTGCCGCCGCCGTGCGGCGCGGCGCTGGACGAGGCCTATGCCTACGACGATGCCATCGAGCAGACCCTCACACCGCTATGGCGTGAGGGCCGTTGGGGCCTGGAGTGGGTCAGCCTGCGCATGAACCCGGTCTATTACGGCGTCGGCGTGCCGCGCGGCAACGGACAACCCGTGCTACTAATCCCCGGCTTTATGTCGGGTGATTTGATGATGCTCGAAATGCATCGCTGGCTTAAGCGCATCGGCTACCGCTCTTCGCTATCGCGTATCGCCTGGAATAACGACTGCCCCGACCGCACGGCCAACAAACTTACCCACCGCCTGCGGGCACTGGCCGAGCGTACGGGCCAGCGCGTGAACCTCATCGGCCACAGCCTCGGCGGCATGCTGGCAAAAAGCCTGGTGCAGGACGAACCGGCGTTGATCGAGCGCGTCATCACCCTCGGCTCGCCGTTCCGTTCGCTGGTCAAGGCCCATCCCGCCGTCATCGGCATCTGGGACAAGCTCAAGCTCGCCCAAGGCCCACTCATCGGTCGCAACCTGCATACGTCCTGTGGGACCGGCCACTGCACCTGCGGTTTCGTACGCAATATGAACGCACCGCGCAGCCCGGGCGTCGCGCAATTCGCGATTTACTCTCGCACCGACGGCATCGCCGATTGGAGCAGTTGCATGGAAGAGGACGCGCGCCACAATACTGAAGTGAAATGCAGCCACCTGGGTATGGTGTTCGATCACACTGTCTACCGCGCGGTCGCCACGCGACTCGCCGAAAACGTGCAACGTACGTAAATAATGAAAAACTATTTCCAGGAGGGCGCAAGCCATGGCTAACGATGACAACATGGATCCTATTCGCGTGTGGCGCGAATGGTTCGTCAAATCCGAAAAATCCTGGAGCGACGCGCTGTCTGAAATGATGGGCGACGAGCACTTCTCCAAAGGTATGGGGCGCTACACGCTTGAAGCACTGCATACCCACCGCATGTTCAGCGAGACCATGGCGCAATACCTCGCCAATCTCAACATTCCTTCACGCAGCGACATTCTCGATATGAACGACCGCCTGGCACACATGGACGAAACCTTGAATCAGATTCAGGTCGAGTTGCGTGAGCAGCGCACACAGATGGCACGTCTTGCCGTCGCTAACGACAGCGCCGTCGGCGTGAACACCGGCACCACCGTGCGTCCGGCGCGCACGCGCAAACCCTCCACCAACCCGGACGCCTGAGCGCACACTGGAATCGCCATGACCGCATCGACCCGCGCTGACACCACCAGTGAAGATCTCGAAACGCGTGTCAGACGCGTCTTTGATCGCGCCATCGCACGTAATATCCCCGGGCTCGCGCCACTACCCCAGACCGAATCTGATCTGGACGTCGGTCCGACGCCGAAGGAGTTGGTCTACAGCAATG
>JANMJF010000515.1:0-2059 GCA_031371245.1 Pseudomonadota bacterium
CGCCAGACCTTCGTTGCGGAAGTGCTCATCGCGCCAGTGGTCTGGGTCCTGAGCGTCCCCATTCCACTTATCCGCGATGCCGACGCCGCCGGTAAAGGCTATCCGGCCATCCACCACCAGCACTTTTCGATGCTGCGCGAGTTTCACCTGGCGGATTTCGTCACGCTCGGCAACGGCGGCTGCGGCGTTGTAGCGATATTCTTCTGTCTCGCCTACGCAAACGCCGGCGCGCGCCATTACATTGACATCGCGGCTGGCCTGGTGGTGCTGGCGCTGATGCTTGACATCATGGATGGCGTCATCGCTCGATTACGTCATCAGAGTTCAGTGCTGGGTCGCGAGCTCGATTCGCTGGCGGACGTCATCTCTTTCGGGGTGGCCCCCGCCGTCATCGCGTACGCCATTGGTCTGAACAGTCTGCTCGACAGCGTCGCCCTCGTTTTCTTTACGCTTTGCGGCTTGAGCCGACTCGCGCGCTACAACGTCAGCGCCGAAGCGTTGTCGCAAGCGGGCAAAGTCCGCTACTACGAAGGAACCCCCATACCAACCAGCGTCATTCCACTCGGCATCCTCCTGCTGGCGTTTCACTATGACCGCTACGTGCCGATTGAAATTGCAGGTCAAACCTTGGATCTCGCGGTGCTGCCCTTTGTGCTATCGGGCTGCTTGATGGTGAGTAAGACTTTGCGGATTCCGAAGCCGTAAATGCAATAGCTTAACTGAGCAGCTATTCGCGGTCCCATCCGCAGATCCCGCAGCTTCGATTGCTACCGCCGTTGGCGCGCTCATCGGCCCGTGAGCGCACATTGCCGGCCCATGTATGGCTGCGCTATGGGCTAGCTTCCCCCGTGTTCACCGCGCCGGCGGGCACAAAAACGCAGGCCGGTGCGCGACCGCGGCCGTGCTGCTCTGGCAGAATGACCGGCAGCGGCCACCCTTGGGCCGCGTCCTGGGGAGCAAGCACGACATGAGCGACACACCATTGCGCGAGGGGCTGGCACCCATCGCTACTAAGATTCTTTATGAAGATGACTACGTGCGGGTATGGAACCAGGTGGTGCCGGCCGGCGCGACCTTGGCCAAGCATGCGCATGCCTATGACTATTACCTGATCAACGTGCAGGGCGAAGGGCCTTTCGAAGTCGATTTTCACGAGGGCAGTGGTGGTCCGTTGGGCGAGCACTTCAGTTATCGACCCAAACCCGGCACGGCCGACTTGGTGCCCAAGGGTCACATCGAAACCGCGCACAATAGCGGCGACGAATACCGCGCCATCCTGGTCGAACTCAAACAGCGCTGAGGCCTGGTCAGGCGTCTTCGATCATTCGACTTTCATTCGCGCGCGCGTTCAGCACGCAAGTTGTGCACGACACGCGGCATAGCCATCGGAATCCGTCATGGACACACAAGAACTCTTCTTCGAAAGCGACGGCGCGGCGCTATGTGGCTGGCTGGCACGCCCGGCTGGCGCTGGTCCCCATCCGCTCGTCATTCTTGCCCACGGCCTGAGCGGCATCATCGATCTCGATCTTGCCGAATATGCCGAACGTTTTGTCGCCGGTGGTTATGCCTGCCTGGCCTACGATCATCGCAACTGGGGCCGCAGCGCCGGCTGGCCGCGCAGTGAGACTGATCCGTGGCGGCAGGTCGCCGATATGCGCGAGGCGATTTCTTTTGCGCGCACGCTGCCCGCTATCGACGCCGAACGTATCGGGCTGTGGGGCACGAGCTATGCCGGTGGCCACGTGTTGACGGTCAGCGCGCTCGATCGCCGCGTGCGCTGCGTGGTCGCGCAGGTGCCGTTGACCAGCGGTTCGCGTACATTCGGCAGCTGGGTGCCGGCCGACAAGCAGGCCGGTTTTCTGATGCGCATCGATGCCGATCGCGACGCCCGTCGTCGCGGCGCCGTGCCCGCCACCACGCTGGCCGCGAACAAGGGTTCAGAAGCCGCCGAATGGGTGGCGGCTAAGGACACCAGCGCTCGCTATCGCAATGAACTGACCTTGCGTTCCTTCGATCTTCTGCGCACCTACGAACCGATGTCCTTCGTGCCAGCCAT